>PHBN01000274.1 GCA_002840635.1 Deltaproteobacteria bacterium HGW-Deltaproteobacteria-1 | reverse complement strand
TTTAAACCAACAACAGCCATGGGTAGACCGAAAGGAAGCCGCCCATGGCTTTTTTGTTTTTAAGGTCATGGCAGCAAACGTCATGGCCTTTTTTTATTTAAAGAGGAGGAATTTATGATTATTGTCATGAAAAGTCATGCAACGGCAAAACAGATTGAGGATGTGGTGCAATGGATCGAATCCGTGGGGTACAAGGCGCACCCTTCCAGCGGTGTGGAACGCACCATTATTGGAGCGGTTGGTGACAACCGGGATAAGGCGGTGCTCAAATATGCAGAGTCACTGCCAGGCGTGGAAAAGACCATGCCAATTCTTAAACCCTACAAGCTGGCCAGTCGCGAATCTCATGAAGGAGACACCGTCATCAACATCGGTTCCCTCGAAATCGGCGGGCCGGAATTTATCGTAATGGCCGGGCCGTGCGCGATTGAAAGCGAAGAACAATTGCTGGAGAGCGCCTATGTTGTCAAAAAAGGAGGCGGGCAGATTTTAAGGGGCGGCGCCTTCAAGCCGCGCACATCACCATACAGCTTCCAGGGCCTGGAAGAGGAAGGCCTCAAGGTCCTTGATGCCGTCAGCCGGAAAACCGGCTTGCCGACTGTGACCGAGGTGGTCAATCCGGCGGATGTCGATCTGGTGGAATCCTATGCCGATGTGCTGCAAATAGGCGCGCGCAACGTACAGAATTTTGCCCTGCTGAAAAAAGTCGGCCATGCACGAAAGCCTGTGACCCATTTGCCGGTGGTGATCGATCCCAGTCACGCGGCCGGGAACTGGAAGTATGTCATTCCCCTTTCCCGCGCTGCTGTGGCCGTGGGTGCCGACGGTATCATCGTGGAGGTGCATCCCGAACCGGAAAAAGCGGTTTCCGACGGTGCGCAGTCTCTCAAACCGGAAAAGTTCTATCAACTGATGGACGATATCCGCGCGCTTGCCAAAGCGATGCGCAGCTGAATGGGGGAGCGTGTATGAGAACCTTGAAAGTCAATCTTGATAAAAAAACGTCATCCTCTTACGAAATCCACATTGGCAAAGGCATTCTTGACCGTGTGATGCTTCTTATTGTAAAAAACAACAGGGCCGCCCGCTATGTGATTGTCACAGACAGCAATGTCAACAGGCTTTACGGGCAGACCATGCAAGATGGCATGGAACGGGCGGGGTTGAAGGCATCTGTCATTGAAATTCCAGCAGGGGAGTCGTCCAAGAATATTTCCGTAGTGATGGATGTAGCCGGAAGGCTGTTAGCCCAGGGCGCAGACCGGGAAACGATGCTTGTCGCTCTGGGCGGAGGGGTGGTGGGTGATTTGACCGGCTTCATCGCGTCGGTTTACATGCGTTCGGTGCCGTACATTCAAATTCCGACAACGCTTATCGGTCAGCTTGACAGCGCGATCGGAGGGAAAACCGCTGTGGATCTCCCGCAGGGAAAGAATCTACTGGGAACGTTTTATCAGCCACGCGCCGTGTTCGCTGATGTGAACTTTCTTAATACACTGCCGGATCGGGAGTTTCGTAATGGCCTCGCGGAAATGATAAAATACGGCATTATTGAAGATGAAAATTTGTTCAGGCGGCTGGAAGAGGATATGGATGCCGTCATAAGCAGGGACCCGGTGCTGCTGATGAAGATTATCGAAACCTGCTGCCGCATTAAAAAGTCTATTGTGGAAATTGATGAACGTGAGCACGGACTGAGAAGGATTTTAAATTTCGGTCATACGCTGGGGCACGCCCTGGAAGCTGCTTCGGAATATAAACTGTCACATGGGGAAGGTGTGGCACTGGGCATGATTGCCGCCGCCCGTCTTTCCACCAGGCTGAATTATCTTTCGGTTGATGAATCAGACCGCGTGAAAAGCGTCATTGCAAAGGCGGGACTGCCGACCACGATTGATGCTTCCCTCACAACGGATGAAGTGATCAGGCGTTTCAGGGCAGATAAGAAGAAGAAAGATGATGTGATTCATTTTGTCCTGATTAAAAAAATCGGTATGCCCTTTGTCAACGGAAGTATTAATGAACAGCAGATTGGAGATGTCCTGGAGGAGATGAAAGCATGAAGCCGTCTCTGGATGTGTTGCGAGAAGAAATGAGGAAGAAAGACCGGGAGATTATCCGGCTGCTCAATGAACGTTCCCGGATTTCTGTCCAGATCGGTCAGGTAAAAGGTCAGACTGGCCTGGAAATTTACAATCCCGCGCAGGAAGCGAGGGTGTTTCGTTATTTGCAGGAACTCAACGGCGGTCCGTTGTCGGGACGCCAGATGTCGGCGATTTTCCGGGAAATCATTTCCGCATCACGCGATTTACAAAAGCCAATGAATATTGCATATTTGGGTCCTGAGGCATCTTTCAGTCATCTGGCTGCGCGCCTGCATTTTGGCGCTTCCAGCAGTTTCTTTCCGCAACAGGGGATTGCGCGAGTTTTTGATGAAGTGGAAAAAGGCGCTGTGGAGTGGGGCGTCGTGCCAGTGGAGAATTCCCTGGAAGGGTCGGTGAATGTGACACTGGACCGGCTGGTATTAACCCCCCTGAAAATTCAGGCGGAAATGTATCTGCGCATCAGTCAATGTTTGATTTCGTCAGCCAGAAGCATGAAAGGCATTAAAAATGTTTATTCGCATCCGCAGGGACTCGCACAGTGTCAGGCCTGGCTCAGGTCCCACCTGCCAAATGCCGTGCCGGGTGAAATGGAAAGCACAGCAGCGGCAGTGCAGATGGTGCGGGGGAAAAAGACAGCCGCAGCCATCGGCAGCTCGCTGGCTGCCACCACTTATGGATTGAATATCCTGGCGGAAGGGATCGAAGACAATCCGTCCAACACCACGCGATTCCTGGTCATCGGGCAATTTGAAGATACTGGGATCGTATCCTCAAGCCAAGGATGGATTATGATTTGCATACCCATTACGGACAAGACGCACAAAGATGCGCTTCAGACCATCGAGAGAAGCGCCCACGCGGCCGATGCGGTTGAGCTGCGCATGGATTTGATTCCCGATGGAGATCTGCCGGGACTGATTGCCGCGGCCCGACGCGCATCCAAGCGCGTAAAAATCATTGTCACCTGCCGAAGGCCGGAAGAAGCGCTCCTGCCGGAACCCGCTGATTTGCCTTCCCGGAGAGAAGGCGTGAGCGAGGTCACCAAAATCAATCTCCTGAAACAGGCTGTCGAGCTGGGTGCCGACTTTGTTGATATCGAGCTGGCTTGCGGAGATAAGGCCATCCGTCAGCTTCTGTCCTTCATCCGCAGGCAGAAAAGTGCCACACAGATGATTGTTTCCTGGCATGACATTTCCAAGACACCATCGCTCAAGGAATTAAAATCAATATTCGAGGCGTGTGTGAAGGTCGGGGCAGACATTGTAAAGATTGTCCCTTATGCCCGAAAAATGGAGGACAACCTGAAAGTGTTGAGTCTGATCGACCACGCGATTGCCCACGATCAAAAAATTATTGCAATGTGCATGGGGGAACTGGGTCAGATCAGCCGCATGATGGCACCAATCTGGGGTAGTTATCTGGGGTTCGCTGTACTGCGTGGCGGCAAAAAGTCGGCGCCCGGCCAGTTGACAGTCCGGACAATGAAAGACTTCCAGTACCTGCTGCGAAGAAATCGCCGCTCAGTTCAGCCCTGGCTTTTGCCGCCGGGTGCGTCCAACTTTGTTCTTCTGGGGCATCCCGTCCGTCACAGCCTCTCGCCGCTGATGCATAACAAAGCCCTGGAAGCCATGCAGATCGATGGACATTACAGCGCCTTTTGCGTCAATGATCTCGCCGCGGCGATAGAAGGACTCAGGGGCATGAATATTCGCGGTGCTTCCGTCACCATTCCTTTTAAAACAACCGTGATGGAATATCTTGACGAGATTGATGAAGATGCAGCTGCCCTGGGGGCGGTCAATACGATTGTGAATGACCGGGGACGGCTTGCCGGCTACAATACAGATTGGCTGGGATTGGTCAGGGCTCTGGAAGACAGGATGGACATTGCGGGTAAAACAATTGTAATCATCGGTGCGGGAGGGACGGCGCGGGCAGCGGTTTACGGCATCAAAAAACAGGGCGGGAATCCAATCATCGTCAACAGGACATTGGATAAGGCCAGGACGCTTGAGACAATTTTTGATTGTCCGTTTTATCCGCTTTCGTCGATCGGTAAAATCAGGGCCCATGCCTTGATTAATACCACGTCCGTCGGAATGTATCCGCAGATTCATCAATCTCCGGTTCCCGCACCGGTGCTGGTGAATTACGAGCTGGTGATGGACGTGATTTACAATCCATGGATGACCCGGCTGCTGCGGGACGCCGAGGCCCGGGGAGTGAAGACGATTCCCGGTCTGGAGATGTTT
>PHBN01000273.1 GCA_002840635.1 Deltaproteobacteria bacterium HGW-Deltaproteobacteria-1 | reverse complement strand
CAACTTTGACAATCTGGATCAGGACGTTTTCAGAGCCCTGACGGAAATCTATGAAAAAGAACTGCGGCAATACCTGAAAATACCGCCGCTGGGATTGACTCGCTTTTATCAGGAACGGTTCAATGAAATGGTGGATAAGCACAACCTTTTCGAAACCACGCTGGCTGAATTTCTTTCCATTCTCTATCTCCCGATGGAAAAATCTTTCAAAGTGCTTCAGGAAAAACTGCAGGAGATGGCACAGGAAGGCCACCTGCCCAGCGACACGAAAGAAAGCTATGGAATGTGGCTGAAAATATTGGAAGGCCACTATATGAATCTGTTCAAATCCAAAGAATACACCGACGCGCTGCATCGAACGCTCAACAAGCTGGAGGATTTCCTTATAGCCAAAGATGACGCCATGCGTGATTTTCTCCAGCTGCTGCCGGTTGTGACACACAGGGACATGGATGATCTGTACAAGGAATTCCACCTGCTTAAAAAGAGAGTGAAAGAACTGGAAAAGCAGCTCAATGTTTCTCCAAACACCCTGAGCATCGCAAAATAGCCGTTTTAATGCCTTTGGCGGACAACGACCAACGATTCTCGGAAGGAAAGTTTTTTTCATGAATTCAACAAAAATCCCTATTGATCTTATTCTGGAGCGAATGGCCGAAGATGCGGAGAAAGCACAACGGCGGGTCTCAAAAGCTTCCGATGTGCTGCTTGGCGAGCTCAACTGCGAACTCGGCTCGACGCCCTATGAAATCGTCTATGAGGAAGACCGGATCCGGGTGAAACACTACTCCCGGAATGAAAACGCTGAAAATAAGCAAAAAACCCCGCTTTTGGTAGTTTACGCGCTGATCAACCGTGAAACCATGCTGGATTTGCAGCCGGATCGAAGTGTTGTAAAAACGTTTCTGCAGGAAGGCATTGACCTGTACATGGTGGACTGGGGGTATCCGAAACCCAAGGATCGCTTCCTGACCATTGACGATCATGTCAACGGCTATATGAACAACGTCGTCGATTTCATCCGTCAGAAGCATAATGTCCCTAAAATTAACCTGATGGGCATTTGCATGGGCGGTACGTTTTCCGTCATGTACTCCGCGCTGCATCCGGAAAAAATCAAGAATTTAATCACCACGGTTACACCGTCGAGTTTCGACACAGACAAGGGTCTTTTACACATATGGATGAAAGATCTTGATGCGGATCGGATGATCCGCACCTTCGGCAATATTCCCGGCGATCTGATGAATCTTGGTTTTCTCCTTCTCAATCCCGCACGGCTGATGATTGATAAATATGTCGGCTTTATGGAAAACATGGACAAAAGGGATTTTGTGGAAAACTTCGTGCGTATGGAGCGCTGGATTTTCGACAGTCCCGACGTCCCCGGAGAAACATTCCGCCAGTTTATTGAAGACTGTTATAAAAACAACCTGCTGATTCAGAACAAAATGCACCTGGGCGGGCATAGGGTGGATTTGAAGAAGTTGACCATGCCGCTGATCAATTTTTATGGTGAATACGACCACCTGGTACCGCCCGAAGCATGCAACCAGCTGACCAAGGCTGTGGGCAGCAAGGATGCCCAGGACGTCTGCCTGGAAACCGGACACATCGGCATTTACGTCAGCTCCAAATTCCAGCGGCAATTCGCACCCCGAATCGCGCAATGGCTGAAGGAACGCGACGAGGCAGATAAAGTTGAAACGGCCCGGATGCAACAGTCGGTGCCGGTCAAAAAAGAGCAGGCAGCGCAGCACAAACAAAAAACAGCACCGATGGTTAAGAAAAAGCGAGTGGCAAAGCCAGCAGGAATAATGAAAAAACCGTTACCTGTGCCGCAGCCCATTCGTCAAACAACGGCAAAAAGAGGGAAGTCATTGCTCATCCAAAGAATTTCTGAAGCTATATAAAAAGGGAGATGGAATCATGTCAACTGGAGAAGATTATTTTCGGGCTTTAAGCAAACTGAGCAAAGAAATGGCTGCAACGGATGACTATATGAAAATAGGGCATCTGATTGTCTCCACGGCCGTGAAAACCCTAAAAGCAAAGGCAGCAGTCGTCTTCATGATTGATGAAAATTCGGAAGACTCAATCAGCAATACCGCCATCGTTCAGGTTGGACTTACCGAAAAATACATCCACGCGGGCCCCGCTCATGCCGTGAAGATCAGCCCACAGTTGCTGAAAGACGGCTACATGTATTTCAGGGATGCAAAAACCGACAAGCGGCTGGCAAACCGCGATGCAAAGAAAAAGGAGGGCATTGGCTCGATTCTATCCGTGCCGGTCATGGATAAAGGCAGATTGCTCGGCATCCTGAGTCTTTACACCAAAGACATCCGTAAATTTACCAAAGATGAAATCGATTTTCTGTCCATTCTGGCCGAG
>PHBN01000272.1 GCA_002840635.1 Deltaproteobacteria bacterium HGW-Deltaproteobacteria-1 | reverse complement strand
AAGCCCCTGGGCGAGGAAATGGAGTTCTTCCGGCGATACAATGAAATTCTTTTCAGTAAGCTCGAAAAGAAAATGTTGGATCTGGAAACGCTCAATCGGAAATTGAGGACGATGGAAGAGCGGACTCGGCTGAGTTTTGAAAATGTAACAGATGTTATTTTCACGCTCGATATGGATTTAAAGATTATTAGTATGTCTCCGAGCGTGGAGAAAGTACTGGGGTACAAGGCACAGGATTTCGTTGGCCGGAATGTTTCTGATTTAGGGTCCATTTTGACCGGGCAATCTCTGGATCAGGCGATCAATCATATCAGCGGGATATTAAAAGGTGAAGATATGCCGCCGTTGATATATGAGTTTATTGCAAAAGATCAAACCATCAAGATTGGCGAGGTCAGTGGATCCCCGATCGTGCGTGATGGAAACATTACGGGTATTGTTGCCGTTGCCCGTGATATTACCGACAGCAGGAGGGCTCAAGAGGCTTTGCGGGACAGTGAAATGCGCGTTCAGGCCATCAGCAATAGTCTTCCTAACGGAATGATTTATCAGATTATTGCGAGGGATGATGGCACCAGGCAATTAACCTATTTAAGTGATTCAGTCCGGAAAATGTACGGCATATCGCCTGAAGAAGGCATGGCCGATCCCAGCCTGATTTACGGCAGGGTTCATGAAGATGATATTGCATCCCTGATGAAAGCTGAAGAGGAGGCCCTGAAAACATTATCGACCTTCAGGATGGAAGTACGGGTCAGGGAGCCTTCGGGAGGAATAAGATGGTCCGAGTTTTCATCATCTCCTACTTTAATGAAAGACGGATCAACATGCTGGAATGGGATTGAATTAGTTATCACTGAGCGTAAGCGGGTGGAGGAAGATCTGCGCAGACGTGAGGAGCAGTTCTCTTTAATCATCAACAGTTTCCCCGGACGTATTGCGCGGATTGACAGGGACTTTCGTTACCAGTTCATCAACAACCAGTTTGAAAATTTTCACGGGATGAAGTCTGATCAGGTTCTGGGTCATACGGTAGCCGAGATATTCGGGGAGGACATTTTTCAGCGACTTCGTCCCGTTATGCAAAAGGCCCTGGACGGTGAAATGGTGAGTGCAGATACCCGCTTTGTAACTCCCAAAGGCAAGACGATTTATGGACTCAATAACTACATACCAGATAGAGGGCCGGATGGAACTATTCGAGGAATTTTTGGCGTCATTTTTGACATCACCAAAATAAAAGAGGCGGAAAAAGCCCTGAAAAACAGCGAAGAGAATTTCCGAAATTCCATGGATCAATCGATTCTCGGGGTGAGGATTGTGTCTGATGAAGGGGAAACTCTCTACGCCAATAAGGCACTGCTCGATCTCTTTGGATTTGACAGTGTCGAGGAACTGAAAAATACGCCGGCCTCAAAGTGCTACACCAAGGAGAGCCTTGCTGAAAACAAGATAAGAAGGGAACAGAGAAAACAGCATGGGAGCGGGCCCTTGAATTATGTCATCAGCATCGTCACGAAAGATGGCAAGTTTCGCCATCTTGATGTTTTCCGTAAAGAAATTATGTGGGACGGTGTCAAATGTTTTCAGGTTCTTTATAACGACATCACAGATCGGAGGAGAGTGGAGGAAGCACTGCGGGAACGTGACATCCGGTTTAACAAACTGTCTCTGAATGTTCCCGGAATGATTTTTCAATTCATGAGAAGGCCTGACGGGACCTATTGTGTGCCGTTCAGTTCAAATTCCATCAAGGATCTTTTTGGCTGTTCGCCGGAAGATGTTCGCGAGGATTTCTCTCCGATCGCCAAGATGGTTCTTCCTGAGGATGTGGATAAAGTAAAAGATTCTATAGAACTATCTGCAAAACAAATGACTACCTGGCAGTGTGAATACAGAGTACAGCTTCCCGGTCAGCCAGTCAGATGGTTATTCGGCCAATCGACACCTGAGAAATTGCCTGATGGCAGCATCGTCTGGCATGGATTCGATACTGACATCACCGAGCGAAAAAAAGAACAGGTAGAACTTCAGCAGACGCTGGACAGGCTCAGCAAGGCAATGAACACGACGGTCCATCTTCTGGCAGGCGCCGTGGAGGCGAGGGATCCCTATACGGCGGGCCACCAGACACGGTCAGCGGATCTTGCCCGGGCCATTGCCGCGGAGATGGAAATGCCCAGGGAAAAAATCGAGGGCATCGGGATGGCAGGCTCGATTCACGACATCGGAAAACTATCCGTGCCGGCCGAGATCCTGACAAAATCTTCAAAACTGACCAGGGTTGAGTTCGCCCTGGTCAAGGAACACGCTGTAAAAGGGTACGAGATGTTGAAGGATGTAGAGTCTCCCTGGCCGCTGGCGGAGATGGTTTATCAGCATCACGAGCGGATGGA
>PHBN01000011.1 GCA_002840635.1 Deltaproteobacteria bacterium HGW-Deltaproteobacteria-1 | reverse complement strand
GCTGCCATGACCTTAAAAACAAAAAAGCCATGGGCGGCTTCCTTTCGGTCTACCCATGGCTGTTGTTGGTTTAAATTACTTTACCAAGTCCTCCTCAGCGACAGGCAGACCGACGCATAATAATAATAAAACCAAAAGCTGAAAAGCTGGCTGTTTGCGTTGATGTGTCTGTTCATTTGAAAAACCCGTCTATTTTAATTTGTCCGTTATATAAATGAGAGATTTCAGCTTGTCAAGAAATTATTTTAGCGACTTAACAATTTTGCCAGGATAATTCCCAGAATTAACCACAGAGGAATGGAAATAATCAGCGACCAGATCAAACCTTTGTTGCTTTTCAACTGTTGGTTCATGTCTTTTTCCACCAGAGCGCGCTCGATCTTCATCTTGATTTCATCAAACTGAAATGGCTTGACCAGATAGTCCTTTGCGCCTTTTTTCATGGCTTCCAGAACGGTTTCGATGGATGGGTAGCCTGTAATGATGAAAAAAAGTATCTCCGGGTCGATGCGTTTCACCTCTCCCAGGAGAGTCAGTCCATCCATGTTGGACATTTTGATATCCGATACGACAATATCAAAATGATCTTTCTGGAACAGCGACAACGCTTCTTCCCCGCTGGAAGCCCCGACAGCATCCAGCCCGATGATTTTCATATATTGGCCCAGCACATCCAGTATTGCCTCATCGTCATCGACAATCAATATCCGTTTGTGAATTTTTTTCAAACTGTTGAGCGTATCCATGGGCCATCCGTTGCAGGTAAAAGGCGTATAAGTTTTGTAACAGGATATAAAAGCAAAGTCAATCGTAATCATCAGGAATTTTCATAACCTGCAATGCGGATAATCTTGACATGACCCTTGACTTCTCCTGTCAATATGGATAATGTAATTTACATGCAATGAAAAGTATTAAGTAATACGTTCGGTTCGCATCATCCACCAAAATAAATGTTATTCAAGTGATGGTGATGACAGGCTCAAAAAAAACAGATCAAGCGCTCGATGTTCTTGTTATCCTGAACACGGCAATTAAAAACGTCCGCCTGTACCCGCCGGCCAGTTCGTCCGTTTCAACCGTCATTGAAAAACTTTACCTGTCCCTGCTGGATCTGCTGCTTCAGGAAGAACAAATTTCCTTTTCCGAATCGGAAAAGGCTATCCTGATTGACGGTCGGCCTTTGAGCCCGAAAGATCAGGAACGACCCCATACGGTTTCACTGCTGAACCTCTTTCTCGCATTAGGACTCAAGAGCATTACGTTTGCCAAGGGGCTTGAAAAAGACGAACTCTTCCGTTTTATAGAGCTGTTTTCCCGGACGCCGGAAAACATCCAGAACAGCGGCGGTATAAACAAACTTTTAACAGATCAAAATATTGTCCATGTTGTTCTGGATCAGAAACTCTATGTGGCCATGGACCGGGATCATCAATTCCTTGCCGGCCTCGATATTACCGACGATCAAATCAAAAAATTCTTTATCATGATGCATCCGGAAATGGATCCGAATTCTCCGGAATTCGCTGAAATGGCCAAGGACCCGGAGGTCCTGTCGAAAGCCTTCAATACCGGATTGTCGAAAATAATGGCGCAAAAAGAGTCGTTGACCGGCGTGCAGCTTTCAGAAAGCCTGAATCATATGTTGTCACTTCTTGATAAGGCTTCCGGCAATTTAAACGATGAAAAGCGCGATATCCTTTCGCACCGCGTCGGACAGGCTTTGATTGCATCCGACCCGGCAATGGCCGAACAACTGACCAGACAGGACACGGAACACTTACTCGGTGGCTTCCTTTTGCAGTATCTGATGGCCGAACTGATGGAAAGCAATCCGGGCGCCGGTACAGGCTCCGGCAATGACCTGAACACTCCGGACGCAAAGGAAGCACCCGACGAAACCAAAAGCAAACTTCTGCAGGTCGCGGAGAAATTCAGTCAGCGGCTGCAGGATACGAGAACCCTGCTGGATGAAGGGTTAATGGCCCTTCTGCCAAAGATTATCGAACAGCTGGCCGCGCAAAAAGAGCAGGAAACCATAGAAAATATGCTTGAGCACCTGATCGACAACTTGTACAGCAAGAGCACGGAAGTTCGCTTAATCGCAGCAAAAAGTCTGGCCGATATTATCGAAAATCTTCCCGGTGAACACAAAAATGAAGTCGTTGAAAAACTATCCGGCCAAATCATCCCCTGGTTGACCAATGAAACTGTCTTCTCACTGGGATATCAAAGAATATGCACCATTCTGAAAGATACTGCAAAGAATCACATCGAGCAAAGACAGTTTCCAGATGCACTGAAGTATCTGAATGCGTTTAATGCCATCGCCGGCGACACTGCCGGAAAGCCGGCTGACATCAAAAACGAATCCATTGAAATCATCAGTCAGCTGGCCTGCTCCGAAAATATCGGCATCCTGCTGCAGGAATTCGAAACACCGGATCAACAAAGACGGGAAAACGCGGGCCGGGTATTTACCTCGCTCGGCAACACAGCCATTGAAGACCTGCTTGACCAGCTTCGCACAACGACAGACAGCAATGAACGCGTCCAGATCATGCACCTGATCTCAACGGCCCGGGAAAAGGCTCTGCCGCTGATCACCAGCCGAATCAAAAAAGAGGAGCCCTGGTTTTACCTGCGTAACATTGCTTACCTGCTTGGACAAATCGGCAATGCCCAAAGCGCCCGGGCGCTGGTTCCGCTACTCTATCGCAGCAATGAGAAGCTCCGTAACGAAGCGCTCAAAAGCATTTACCGGATGGGCGGGGATCAAAGAGGGAAAATACTGATGGAGGGGCCAGTCCAAAGCCGCCGATGCGGTTCCATTTCTGATGGATTTGCTCAAGAACAAACCCTTGATTGCATCAGCGGCAAAAACCACACTGGGAGAAAAAATCTGTTCGGCACTGGGAATGATCGGATCACCGGACGCTATCGATCTTCTTTCCGATATAACCGCAACAAAATCATTCCTGGGTCTTCGCGCCTACCCGGAAAAAGTAAAAGCCGCGGCGGCCAGAGCCCTTATAACGATCCAGACTAAAGCCGGGCAATCCCCGGAACGCTGATCGCCAGAAATATCCCGCTGTCTCACAACCCGGTTTATCCATGATGTTTCATCACGTCATCCATGATATTTTTGAATTCTTGGGCGACGGATGCCGGGTCATCAGCTGAACAGACCGCCGAAACAACAGCCAGGCAGTCGGCACCGGCCTCTGCGACGACCTTCGCATTGGATACTCTTCGCATCATTATGATCCTGTTCCTGGCCTGGCTGGCCTTAGTCATCCTGAGGAAGAAGCTCAAAAAATTCAAGCAGCACCTTTTAATCAGAAGCGAGGCGGAAAAAGAGTCTGTTACTGAATCCTTTAGGCGTATCGAAACCATCACGCGCCTTATCAGGCAGACCGTGCTCATCTCGCTGTGGGTAATCGTTGCGCTTATACTGCTCAAGGAGTTGGGCGTCGGATAGGCCCGATCCTTGCCGGGGCAGGGATTGCCGGCCTGACTATCGGATTCGGCGGTGAAAATCGTCGTAGAGGTGATACAAACAAAATCGAGATACCGTTCCCCAAAGCGCTGTCTACTTTGGCAAGGCAAGCAAGCCTTTCGAGATCAAGGTGATCGAGAAGCTCGGCAATGAGCAGCCGCAATAATCATTTATTAACTTTTTAATATATCCCGGATTCTGAGTTTAAAGAAGGGGAAAAACTTGATCCGTTGAAATCAGTCATCTCGCAGCCTTTTAGGAATGATGATTTTAACGGACCTATTTAAAACAATTTAGATCAACAATGAGTCTTATGATAAAAAACACTCATGAAGCGCATAGCGAGTCTATGGGTACATCCAGACGTAAAATCCGGGCTTACTGGGTCATAAAAGATTATCCTCTTCCACGGCATCGTTCAGCCTGTCCTGGAAGTCGGGGATTGCGGCCCTGATTCTGGCCCAAGCGCTCATCATGGGAATGCCTACCGGGTCGGCGGTGAAGTTCTGTGACGCATGTTTCAGGCAATCCACAAAGGCCTCGGTGGCATCGATCTCGCTGTGCCGGTCGTAGGTAAGGCCGTTTATGAGCGCCAGGGCGTGAAATTTCTCAATGGCAATCCGCGATTCCTCGATGTACGATGTGAACAGCGTCTTGAAGAAGGCCTCGCTCAGCACGATGCCGTCCTGACTGAGCACTCTCATGAGGGCCTCGGCGATGTCCGTGGCCATGCGGATGAGGCCCGTTTCGGGCTTGTCTTTTTCCAGCGCCTGGTGCTTATGCTCATAGGCATCGATGATCTCCACCTGGCAGATCCGTCTCGGTGATGTCCTGTGGTAAACCTCGTTCAGGAGTGATACTTCCAGTCCCCAGGTTGGGGATATCCGGATGCCGCGGGCAAGAGAGCTGATCATGGCAAACTCGCCTGAAAGGGCATACCGGAACGATCCGAGGTATTCCAGGAATGGGCTGCATCCCATGATCTTTTTAAGTGTAGTGATGAGCGGCAGGTAGAACAGCCTCGTGACCCTGCCGTACATTCTGTCCGTTACACGGCAGTAATAGCCCTTGCTGAACTCGTAATCCAGCGCCGGGTGCACCACCGGATAGAAGAGCCGGGCCAGGATCTCCCGCTTGTAGTTCAGGATATCGCAGTCATGCAGGGCAATAGCGTCTACATCCCTATCGGCAAGGATATAGCCGATAGTCATCCATACTGATCGCCCTTTACCCGGGATATCCAGATGGAAGTCGTTTTTTTTGAGCTCATCATAGAGTTTCTGAAGCCTGGGGCCGTCGTGCCAGACCACCTTAACTTCGGTCTGCAGGACGGACATTCTCTTCTTGACCTGACTGAACTGATCCGAATCGGCCCTGTCCAGAGACAGCACGATCTTGTTGAGATAGGAAACGTTTGTAAGCTCATCAATGATCCTGGGCATGGACGGGGTATCGAACTCAGTGACAAGTGCGGGCAGAAGAAGGACCATCCTGCGTTTGAGGCTTATGAGGCGAAGCTCGTCCTCGATCTCATCAATGGGTCGTTCCTTGAGCTTCTGCAGTGTTGCTATCATGGGGTTTTGGTAAAAATCAGCCATGGCGTGCCTCCTATTTCCAGATATTTATGATGTAATCCTTTCTGTCTTCGAACGCCTGAGCCTGCTTTTGGAAGAGGACCTCGGCCTGTTCGGAATTCATGCCTTTAAGTTCGTTCACCAGGGAAGCGACCCGGCTGTAGTAAAGGGGGATCATTGTGTCTAAAAGCTTCATCCGTTGCCTTGGTGTCGAATGGAAGGCATTTGCGTATCGGTATACAATGCGGATCCAGGTATCGATGGGCAGATAAAATTTTTCTTTGGATTTTTCATGGGCCAGGTCCTTGATGATCATCATGTCCTGCTCTTCGATGATCTGTTGCCACACCCCGCCGAAATTCCAGAATCCGACCTGGAAGTAGTCGATAAGGTTGTCCTGATCTATCTCAAAGGCATCCGGTTCTTCATCCGGATAGTCACCAATGGTCGGGATATCCTTTGAACCCTTGACACCCTTCCAATATGCTTCATGTGTTTCCATGAGCTGAAAGATCGTTCCTACTACCTGGCGGTACATGGGGCCTAGATCGGCCGAAGGGTCTTTCTGTCCGTGTATTTTAACACCAAGCTTTGCCTGGCAGATGTTGAACCCGCCGACAATAGCAATAGTGGTCATCCAGATATCGATGCCGAACCTTGCTATATCGGTCTCCCAGACATCCCCCTGATCGAGGTAATGCTTGGCGAGTTTCAGGGAGACCCCGAAGTCACCGCCGATGGGTTGACGGATGCGGCATCCATACAGCGAGCGCGTGAGGTTGTATGCGATGGAATTGGTTATGGTGGCATCGAGCTTATATCGCTGGTAATCGGGTGTCACGAAGTCATATCCGTTAATGACCGGATCAATCAGGTTTTTGATCCATTTCGGCGAGATAGAGATAAGGTCGGAATCGAAAACCGCAAGCGCCTTGGGTTTCAGGAAGTTCGCCACCTCGAAGATGGCACGAAGGGCCGACCCTTTACCCGGAAGCCCCCGGTATATGGTTACCACCTTCTGAATGTTGAACGATTTTTCGTCATACTCCCTGGCTACATCGCGGGTATCATCGGTGGAACCTCCGTCTGAAACCATGATAAGCGCCTTTGCATCAGGAAAATGGGTGTCCAGTCCCTTTCGAATCGTCTTAATCACATGAACAATAGAGTCGTCACATAGAAAGGAAGGTACCCCGATCACAATATCCGCCTGTCCGAGTCGCTCGATCTTTTCTCGTGCGTAATTACGCAGTGCTGTGGAAAATTTTCTGGCCATTGCTTCTCCTTTTGAAAATTATTTAAAGGATGAATTGTCTAAGTTCCCGGTATTATCTGATCCATAATACGGTGCACGGCATGGTTCCAACCTTTGCTGCCCGGGTATGGCGCCTTGATGAGATCCTGGAGGTATGTGTTTTCATAAAGGCCATCGTCATGGGGAATAAGAACAGGGATTTCAACCTGTTCGAGCATGGAGATATCATTCATGCTGTCACCGAGGCCGACTGATAGGATTGGAGACTGCCAACTCCTTGAATAAAGATCTTTAACGATACGTACAGCTGCACCTTTGTTGTTTCCATATCCGACAAGATGATAGAACCTGCCGCCTTTTGTTATACGGAGGCCCTCGTTCCTGGCTGCTTTCTCCAGGCCGACAAGATCTTGTTTCTGTCCTACAATAAAGGGTTCGGTGAAATCCCTTTCCTTTGCAAGGGCAGCCTTCTCTGCTGATAAACCGGTCAACTGCGCAATTTCCTCAACTGTCATATCTCCGAAACCCCTGATGGTGAACTTCTTCTTTTGATACTTGATGAAGGACCTGATCGTCTCATAAGGGGTGCCGAGTCTTACACACTGGTATCCACATAGAGTTATAGCCTTGTTATCTGGAATATCTCCGAAATCCTGCAAAAAAAATATGCCGCCACCGTTCTCAACGATGAAGGGATCAGTGATGCAGATCTCTTTCTGGATCAGTTCCACTTCCACCCGGGTCTTGCTTGTACAGAAAATCAGCGGTACATGTTCTCTTTGTATCCTTTCCAGGGCGGGCAGTGCTGAAGTCCATGAGTAGTCACTATGATCCAGCAGAGACCCATCCAAGTCTGAGAAGATAATGAGTCGTTTAGCCTCATGTATGTCTTTTATGTTATCCATAAAAGTCAGATTCGAATCTTAAAGATTTTGTCTTTTATTTATAACATAATAAATGACTGATGGAAGATTGTCAACTTATGCAGCTAGTTTTTAATATGCATTAGAGCCAATTGCAAAACTTTTTATCCACGATAATATTGCATAAAAAGCCAGATAATATATTGAAAAGATCATGAGAATTCTCTATTCTTTTATTCAGCGACGAAGAAAAGGAAGGGGCTATAATGATGACTCTCTTCGATATCTTGCATACCACACAAACGAGACTATTTCCATGGCTGGAAGAGAGACTGGATCCATTGAGCGCAAAGGAGCAGCGTGGAATGGGTGAACTTGTATCTGAAAGACAATCATGGGGGAAATCGCATACGGGTGAATGGAGCGTCAAAGGTCATCATCAACGTTTTGCAATTGGCTCATTATTCTGAATTATCTTGAAATATTAATTTTCATATTTTAAATAATTATTTTAATATTAAATAGATACCAATGTTTGATGCAGGGTCATTTAGTGTCAAGCAGTAGTTGATTATAAGTCAAATTATTGCTATTCGAATTAATTGTATGGTATTTTAATATTGTGTTTGGTTTTTGTCCTGCCCAGTATTCAATCATTCTGAACATGAAGATGCGTCACAAAAATATATTGCGATATGGGTAGAGCCTTTTTACTATAAGAAGTGATAAAGAATTGAGCGTGTAAAATGAAGGTCTATGATAGGCATTTTCAGTTTTATGCTGATGGATAACAGATTTATATAATTATATTCGGGAGGGACCTATGAAGCCCAAGGAAGATCTATGCTCAGTATTCCACAAAGCCCTGGAATACGTTGACCCATACCTGCTGATGAAAAATAGTTTGTGCCTAAAGGGAAACACACTTGTCATATCTCATGGTAACGGATCTCTTTATGAGGACTTGGACAAGTACACTAGGATACTGGTCCTGGGCATCGGCAAGGCCTCTGTGAAGATGGCAAAGGCCTTACAGGAAATCCTAGGTCCAAGGATCTCCGAGGCATCGGTGATAACCAACTACGGCGGAGGTGAGGCCCCGGACAGCATCGCACTCATAGAGGCCGGGCATCCGGTGCCGGATGAAAACAGCATAATAGGTGCAGAGAAACTCTGTGGTCTGGCCCGAAAAGCCGACGAGCATACACTGATCATTAATCTTATATCAGGGGGAGGCTCAGCGCTGTTCAGCCTGCCCGCAAAGGGCCTATCCTTAGGCGATCTGAAAAAAACCACGCAGGCGATGCTCAAGTCCGGAGCGGATATCCGTGAGATGAACTGCATCAGGAAGCACGTCTCACAGGTCAAGGGGGGGTGCTTTGCCCAGATAGCCTATCCTGCCCGTATAATCAGCCTTATCCTGTCGGATGTAGTGGGTGACAGGCTCGATACAATCGCTTCAGGCATCACTGTCCCTGATAGAACTACATTTGGACAGGCCCTTGACATTGCAGTAAAATACAACCTGGAAAATAAGATTCCGGAAACGGTTTTCGGAATGCTCGTATCAGGCTCCAACGGAAAGATCGCCGAGACACCCAAGGAAGGCGACCCTGTGTTCGACCGTGTAACAAATATCATCCTGGGGAATAATGCTCTGGCATGCAAGGCAGCCCGTGACCATGGCGAAAAGCTCGGATACAATTCCTACTTAATAACTTCGTCCCTTACAGGAGAGGCCCGGGAGATTGCCAAGTTCTTCACAGCCATTGCAAAAGATATCCATGCAGGTACATCAGATTTCAAAAGTCCGGCGCTGATAGTGGCAGGCGGAGAAACTACTGTGACTGTCAGTGGTAAGGGTAAAGGCGGCAGAAATCAGGAACTGGCCCTCTCGTTCCTCCTCGACCTTATGGGCAGCAATGGAAGCCTATCAGAAACCTATTTCCTTTCAGCCGGTACGGACGGCATCGACGGCCCCACGGACGCAGCAGGCGCACTCATAGACCCGGACATCATGAAGTCCACCAGTGAATTAAGCGTCAGTCCTTCCGATTATCTGGACAATAATGATTCTTATCATTTTTTTGAAAAAACTAACGGGCTTTTTGTGACCGGACCCACAGGCACAAATGTGTGTGATCTCCAACTGATGATCGTGCCCTTTTCCTCCATGTTTTGAAAGATGCTTGTAGACAATTTCCCATTCCAATGCATCATACATAACAGCAATCCAAAAAAAAGAGTAGACGGGATCACTTGAGCACAAGCGAGATCCCTTTGACGCTTGACAGGAACGGGAGCACCCTGAAGACTAATTCCTGACGGAACAAAGAAAAGTTCAAAAACGATGGTTTTTCCGCCGTGCTTAGCCCCTGAGGAGGCATGATGAATAAGAGCCGAAGCCCTCATCTCACTCATGATCGGATAAACATCTCAAGGGTTGCTCCATCTGCTCTGCCTCACGCGACAACCTTGCTGCACAGCTCTATGTAATCTCTGAAGAGGCTAGGCGATGGACGCCTGCACCCCAGATAAAGGTTGCCCTGCCTGAGGAAGAGGTTGTCAAAAGCAGAGCCTAGAAAAGTCGATGGTGTGCAGGGTTTGCTGTTGCTGCGGCCAGCCTTGTGATCATTATCAAGGTAAAATTAGGAAGATAATGAAATCAGGTTTTGTAACCCTGCACAATAACAACTCTGGAAGAAAAGATCTGTTCAGCGCCGGGAATGATCGGATCACCGGACGCTATCGATCTTCTTTCCGATATAACCGCAACAAAATCATTCCTCGGTCTTCGCGCCTACCCGGAAAAAGTAAAAGCCGCAGCGGCCAGAGCCCTTATAACGATCCAGACTAAAGCCGGGCAATCCCCTTAGCAATGACTTTCAGAAAAAATACTGCGATTCCATATGTCGTCTTCATAAGATGCAAGTAAATACCATCCTTATTATTCAGAATTGAAAGACATCTGGCACGCCTACATAGCCGCCGAGATAAAGGTTATCCAAAACCTGAAACTGCTTGCCAATGTGGGCATTACCAGAAATCCGGTTTATCTGAGTGACAATCACCCGGTTTTTTTTCTGGGTGGCGCATCTTACGATCTTTCAGAGAAAATCACTCTTGATGCCGGCGTAAAATATGGTTTGACTGCCACAGAAACCGATTGGACAGCATTGACTGGAATCACGTTCCGTTTTTAAAATGCATATACCTGATGAGTCTGATTACCCGCAAACTGGTTCTGCACAGGAATGCAGTCACACACAAGTGATTATACGAAGGAATACAAAACCTCGCAGAGAGTGTATTTTATCTTGTTCGATCCTGTTGATTAATACGAACTTAAAATGATCTTTACATTTTACAACCGGACAAAACATACAACTGGTTCCAGGTTATATGAATATGATATATTTTCTTTTAAGAGATTGTAGAAAGTGTTATAGAAATCATATCATCCGATCAAGGAAAAAGGTCGCATCATGAACGAGTACTGCCCGAATCGGGCATACCTGAACTCACAGGCACCGGGATATACTGGCGTCAAACCATAAGGCGGCGCGGTGCGGAAAGAGGCCCAAAAGCCGTGCGCACCGGCACCAGAGAACAACAACGCACCGATAACGGATGAATAACTTACCGCACCGGACACTCCGGCAAACAGGCACGAAAAACCATGGCTGAGGAAAATTTCAGTTTCATTCGCCAGAGCATTTTTAGTTCCGTCAGGGCGAACCAAATGACCGAAAAAGAACAGTTTGTGCCGGCGCATGTCCTGATTCATGTTCTTTCCGGAAGCCTTTCTGTCGTGGAGGCGGATTCGGTGCATACATTTGAAAAAGGAAACACCCTATTTGTCCGCAGAAACACCTTGGCCAAATTTACCAAATATCCGCAGCATAACGGCGAACCTTTCAAAACGTTGAGCATCTTTATCCGCAAAACCTTTCTTCTGGATCATCTGAAAAAGGAAGGCATCGCTTACGACCCGTCAACGGACCGCACCACCGCGTATTGCCGGGTCAAGAAACTGCCGTCTTCGGCATTCATGGACAATCTGTTTGAATCGCTTCGTTTACATTTCGACTCCGGTATGTCGCTCGGCAAGGAGCTGAGCGACATCAAAACCCGGGAAGCCGTTTTAATCATTAGGCAGCTGGATTTATCGCTGTTTGAATCCCTTTTTCATTTCACGGATCCGGGTAAAATCGATCTGGAAGACTTCATGAGCAAGAACTTCGTTTTCAACGTCCCCCTGGAAACCTTTTCCAGAATGACCGGCCGGAGCCTTTCTACCTTCAAACGGGACTTTAGGAAAATCTTCGATGAGCCGCCCAGCCGCTGGCTCAAGAAAAAACGACTTGAGCATGCCTATTACCTGATCAAAGAAAAACACAAAGCGCCTTCGGATGTTTATCTTGAGGTGGGCTTTGAAAATCTCTCCCATTTTTCATCGTCATTCAAAGAGGCTTACGGTCGAAATCCCTCGGCTCTGAATGACCTGCACAGCAAAGCAATTTTGGCCCGCGAGCGGTAGCGGTCAACATGATTTTTCTGTATAGTTGACCTCTGCCAAACCAAGGGCGCCTGACAAGCGGAACATTGACGAAAGTTAATCATTAAACAGTTGTTTAATTCATGGAGGTGATTTCGTGCATCAACTGAAATTTGATCAAAAGGTATGCGCAAGCTGCAGGTCCGCCGACTGCCTGCTTAAATGCCAGTACATGACGTTTAGCGGGCATAAGGAGGCTCACGGGGAAATGATGAAAATCATGAAAGGCAGGGACTCGCGAGTTCTTACTGAATGCATGACCTGCTATGCCTGCGAAGAGTACTGCACGCGGGGCAACCATCCCTTTTACCTTATTTCAGAACGGCGCGAGAAAAAAGGAATGTTTACCGCACCGCGTCCTATCACCAATCAATGGATTAACATGACGCAAATGCAGGGCAAGTACCTGGTAGGCGACGTGAAAGATATAGCGCTCTCCTGCTGCTACATTCCCGACCTGGGGGCGCTGGGCACTGGAGAAATCTTCAGGGATGTCGCCTCCGCGGGCGTGTTCGGAGCTGAATTCATGTGCCCCGCTGTCCATACACACTTTGCCCGTATGTCGGTCATCAAAGAAAGGCTGCCTGTCGTCATCGAAAACTACCGCAAGCTGGGGGTGAAGGAAGTCATCTGCCTGCATGACGAATGCTACGGCACGCTTACTTCGATTGCTTCCGCCTACGGAATGGAGGTGCCTTTCAAGCCGGTTTACTATCTGGATTATGTTCTTGAGCGAATGAAAGAACTCAAAGAAAAAATCAAACCGCTGAACATCACCGTGGCATACCAGCGTTCCTGCTCCAATCGGCTCATTCCCGATAAATTGCCGGTGGTCAAAAAAATCTTCCAGCTAATTGGCGTCAAAGCGCCCAAAAGAACCTATCAGGACGAAAACGCTCTTTGCTGCGCAGAGATTCTGCGCTCCATTTCCGGCTATAAACTGGCCGACGACGTGGTCAAGCGCAATATTGACGACATGCTGAACGTCGGCGCCGAATACTGTGTTTTCAACTGTCCGGCCTGCCAGATTTCTCTCTCGGAAAAAGTCGCAAAGCGGGGGCTCAAACCGGTTCACATCATCGATCTATGTAAAATGGCCATCGGTGAAAAAGAAAGGGGGACGGCATGAGAGATATTCGAAAATCCCTGGTGGATATTGTCGGCGAACGGGGCGTATCCGACGCTCAGGAAGAACTCTGGTTTTATTCACGCGATCCCGGCGTGCTCGCGCCGCACAGACCAGATTATGTGGTCGCGCCGAAAACCACAGAAGAAGTCCAGAAAATCGTTAGGCTGGCAAACCGGGAAAAGATTCCCGTTGTTCCGATGGGAAACGGCATGTCGTTGGCGGGACTCGTCATCCCGCTCAAAGGCGGCATCGTGATGGACATGAAGCGGATGAACAAAATTCTGGAAGTCAACTCCATGGCCCGCTATGTGGTCGTGGAAGGCGGAACGTCCCAGGGCGCACTCAAAGCTTATCTGCAAGAACACCATCCGACGTTGAGACACAGCATTCCCGACGCACCTCCAGCCACAACCATTGCTGCCAACGTTTCCCTGCACGGCCAGGGCAGGCTCACCAATCAATACGGTTTTAACTCAGATATGGTCACGGGGCTGGAAGTAGTTCTGCCCACAGGCAAAATCTGCCTGGTCGGCTCGCCATCAATCGGCCCCTACTGGATTTCCAAAGGGCCCACGCTGCCGGACCTGTCGGGACTTTTCCTGGGCTGGCTGGGATGTACGGGCATCATCACCAAGGTCGGTCTCAAGCTTTATCCAAATAAAAAAATTCGCGATGCCGAATTGTTTGTCACGGACCGGGTCGATCTGATTCCGCACATTCTTTACAAGCTGACCCATCTGGAAATGCTCGAGGACATCAACGTCTGGTTCCAGCCCAAGCCTCTCATGTTTCTGGGCAACTTCCACATCACGATTTTCTTCACCGGCGACACGGAGGAAGAAATCGAATTCAAGCGGAAGATGATCTGGGATGCCCTACAGGAATACATGGATTCAAAGGACGGCGGCTTTATGGCGATACAGTACATGAAATCCGTTCTCCTGGAAATGCCCGGCCGCAACATTGCCGATTTCGCCGATGTGCCCAAAGGCGGCGGGTTCGAATACTCCGGGCCCATTGCACCGATTGAACACTTCCCACAATACGCCGCCAAGCTGGTAGAACTTGCCGCTAAATATAATGTTCTCTACGCCAGCGCAGCCAGGCTCATTTCCGGCGGGCACTGCATGATGTTCAGCATCTCTTTCGCCTTCAACCGCAACGACCCGGCGATGATGGAGCGCGTGGAAAAAGCTCTGGATGAGGCGATGGCTTTTGCTCTGGACATGGGCGGTATTCCCTGGAAGCCTAATTTCAAAGAACAGAAGATGACGCTCGAAAAAATGGAACCCAACGCGCGCAATCTTCTTTTGATGATCAAGAAAAATCTCGATCCGCAAGGGATCATGAACCCCGGCAACTGGGAGGTGAACTCATGACCTACATCCGACACATTGAACATGAAACTATCGTCCATCGCTGCTTTCGCTGCGGCTACTGCAAGTATCCGTCCGACTACAGCGATTTCAACTGCCCTTCCTACAAAGCGTTCGGCTGGGACACATTCGCCCCGGGAGGCCGGATGTGGCTGACGCGCGCCTGGCTTGCAGGCGAAATTGAAACCTCTGCGCGTTTTGCCGAAATCATGTTTTCCTGTGTGGCATGCGACAACTGCAAA
Source organism: Deltaproteobacteria bacterium HGW-Deltaproteobacteria-1 (assembly GCA_002840635.1). Lineage (GTDB taxonomy): Bacteria > Desulfobacterota > Syntrophia > Syntrophales > Smithellaceae > UBA8904. The sequence goes on along the minus strand of PHBN01000011.1, from coordinate 8,716 downwards.
AACCAGTGCGTCTTTCCCAAATTCAAGGATTTTCTGCCGGACATCTTTCAGGAAACCCGCGCCGAGCTGGTGGGCGAAGGCAGGATTCCGCCGGGCGTGCGCGACTATTTCAAGGCCATTGCGGTGAACGGCAATCCCTACAAGCTCCCGCAGAATGAGAGGGGCACGTGGGCCGCAGGCACAGGACTCAAGCCGTACAACAACCACAAATACCTCTTTTATGCGGGCTGCGTCGGCTCTTACGATGAAGTCGGACAGCGCATGGCCAAAAGCGTGGGGAAAATGCTGGTGGACACGGGCCTTTCTGTTGGAATCCTTGGAAGCGAGGAGACCTGCGACGGCAACGATGTCCGGGTATTGGGCGAGATGGGACTCTTTACCCAGTTGGCCCAGGCCAACGTTGATGCATTCAAGGCCAAAGGCGTCAAAGAAATCATTACGCTTGATCCCCATGCGCTGAACACGTTCAAAAAAGATTATCCCGGGCTCGGCGGGATATTTCAGGTCCGTCACTACAGCGAAGTGCTGGCCGAGCTGATCCAAAAGAAAAAGATCAAGCTCAAAGCTTATCCGGTAAAAATCACTTATCACGATCCCTGCTACCTGGGGCGGCATCAGAATATTTACCAGGCGCCGCGGGAAATCCTTAAGGCCATTCCAAAAGCCGAACTGGTCGAAATGCACCGCCACGGCCCAAACGCCTTTTGCTGCGGCGGAGGAGGCGGCAACTTCTTTACGGACATACTGGGAACAGCGGAGAGCAGCGCCTCACGCGTTCGCGTGCGCGAAGCGGCTGAAACGGGGGCCAATATTCTGGCGGTCGCCTGCCCCAACTGCGCCAAGATGCTTTCCGACGCAGTGAAGATGGAACATCTGGAAGACTGCATGGAAGTGCTTAACCTTGCTGAAATTCTGGAACGGGCCAGGAAATGATAAACGATTAAAATAGGATACTCCGCAATGGAGGTGGAAAGCTTTTTTTAGTCTATAGCCAAGAAATAACAACGGAGACGACAATCAAATGAACAGAGAAGAAATGCTTGAAGCGGTTTATCAAAAAGCGAAAGCCAGCGAACTCAAAGGTGGCAATTGCGCTCAATGCTCCATTGCCGCCATTTTCGACGTTCTGGGTGTGGAGGATGAAAACGTTATCCGAGCCGCGACAGGATTGGCCGACGGCGTGGGCCTGACCGGCGATGGCCACTGCGGCGCGCTCTCCGGCGGCACGATGGCCATCAGCTACTTTTTCGGCCGAAGCAAGGAAGACCTCGGTCGATTGGGCAAGCAACTCAGGGCGCTGCTGCTCGCCAAAAAATTTCATGCACAGTTTGTAAAAGAGTTTTCCTCTTGCCGGTGCCATGATATTCAGATCAAGCGATTCGGCCGTTTTTTCAACCTCTATGACATGGAGGATCTGAAAGCGGCCGTTGCCGCGAACATGGCCGAAAGCTGCTCCATGCTTGTCGGTAAAGCGGCCCGGATGGCGCTTGAGATCATCCTCGAAGAGCAGGAAAAAAGGAGCAAGAAAGTGGAATTACCGGTGGCGTAAGTGTTGAATATGTTACCAGATCCCCGATCCAAATCCGGCGTCTCGGCCGGACCTCTATAAAGACGTTCACCGTCATAAAAAAAATTTAAAAGGCAGGTATAAGCAAATGATTCGTTCTATTTCTGAAAGTCCTCTCTATCCGATTGTCAACCCGAGAAGCATAGCCTTTTTTGGCGCGTCCAACACGTTTATGCGCATGGGATCAATCATGCTTTCTTCTTTGCAGGCCCTGGGATTTGAAGGGAAAATATTTCCGATTCATCCCACGGAAAAAGTTGTCCGCGGCCTTGCGGCCTATACGACCATCATGGATGTGCCCGAAGTTCCTGATCTGGCCATCATCGTGCTGCCCACGGAAATCGTATGCCAGACGCTTGACGATTGCGGGAAGAAAGGTATTCGTCATTCCATTGTGGTTTCAGGAGGGTTTCGCGAAGCAGGCCCTGAAGGCGCCCTGCTACAAAAGGAACTGGAGGCAATCGCCTGCCGGCATGGTATCCGGTTTCTGGGTCCCAACTGCCTGGGCGTCGCCAATCTCCACCTCAAGCTAAATCCCACGCCCATCAAGGCGGATTGCCCGGCCGGCTTTGTCGGTCTGGCCTCGCAAAGCGGAAGCTTCATCACGCAGATGTTCAACTATCTTCACCGCCACGGCATGGGGTTCAGTACGGCCTTAAGTGTGGGCAACGAAGCCAATATCGATATTGTGGACTGCCTGGAATATCTGGGTGCCTGTCCCGACACGAAAGTCATCACTCTGTACATTGAAGGAATCAACCGCGGAAACAAATTCGTGGAAATTGCGAAAGCGATCACCCCCCACAAACCCATCGTTGCTCTTTACGTGGGCGGTTCAGAAACGGGAAAGCAGGCGGGGCTCTCCCATACCGGTTCTCTGTCCGGTCCCAATGAAATTTATGACGGAATTTTTAAGCAATGCGGCATTATCCGTGCCCGGACGCTCACCGAGCTGTTCGATTACGCGCTGGCCCTGGGAACCCTGCCCCACCCCGCGGGAAACCGGGTCGTAATCCAGACGCATTCCGGAGGACCCGGCGCGACTGCGGCGGATTCCTGCGGACGCTCGGGACTTTCACTGCCACGCCTGTCACCCGAAACCGTGGAGAAGCTCAAACCCCTGATTCCAAAAACCGCCAGCACGGCCAATCCCGTGGACATGACCTTCAGCAAAAATCCTGCGGAGGATTTTTTCAGTATTCCGGATATTCTTCTCCAGGACGAACAGACCGATATGCTCCTTGCTTATTTTGTCTCTCCGGGAATTTTCATCGAACGAATCCTGGGAGAAATGGGCATTGCGGAGGATTTGGTCGCCTTGGAAACGGACAAACTGAGCGTTGAATACGCGGAGAAATTCTTCAGTCTCACCAGGCTGCACCCCGATAAGCCGATTGTTGGGTTTACCTATCGCAGCCTTCAGGAAAAAATGATCCGGAATCTGCTGGACCATGGCGTTCCTGTTTATCAGGATCCGGAGCGGGCCGTAAGAGCCATGGCGGCCGTCTGGAATTACTATGAACAACGGGAAAGAATGAAGGCTGATGCTGCATGACGGTGATTGACGGTTGTGAAATAACGCTACCTTTTTGAGTTTTGCTGCTGCGGCGGCGGGATCATCGGCTGAACAGACCGCCGAAACAACAGCCAGGCAGTCGGCGCCCGCCTCTGCAACGGCCTGCGCATTGGACGCATTGATTCCGCCAATGGCCACAAGGGGATGCCGGCTGAAAGCCTTGATTTTCTTTAATCCCGCAAATCCCCAGGGCTCTTTCGTGTCTGTCTTGGTCGGCGTTGCAAAGACGGGACTCACCCCAATGTAGTTTACATCGAGTTTTTCAACAGCCTCGACATCCTCCCAGGTCTCCACGGACAGGCCGATAATTGCGTGAGCTCCCATCAGTTTACGGGCCATGGCATAAGGCATATCCTGCTGGCCGAGATGGATGCCATCCGCACCGCAGGCCAGCGCCACATCAACACGATCGTTAATAATCAGAGGAACATGAAAGGGAACCAGAATTTTTTTTACAGCCACGGCTTCCCCGATAAAATCGCGCGCCGGCAAATCCTTTTCCCGTAATTGAACGCAAGACACGCCCCCCTGCACAGCCCTTAAAACAACATCCTGCAGGGGCCGGTTTCGGCACAAGCCGCGGTCCGTCACCAGATAAACACCGCGCATGACTATTCCTCGATTTTTAAACGTTTCTGAATATCGGTTTCGGACATATTGTATAGAATATCCAGAAAATTCATCTGTAAAGAGCCGGGACCAACTGATTTTTCTGCGGCCATCTCACCGGCAATGCCCATAACCGCCATTGCCTTGACTGCGGCAATCAGCCCGTCTTTTTCGACAGCCGCAAAAGCCCCGCAAAGAGCCGTGGCCGTGCAGCCCAGCCCCGTAACTTTTGTCATCATCGGATGGCCGTTGGCAATTTTTACTATACTGCCTCCTTGAACAATGTAATCTACCTCTCCACTGATGCACACAGTGCAGTTTCTTTCTTTGCTGATGAACCGGGCTGTCTGAAGCGCGTCACCCGAAATGGCCGTGCTGTCCACCCCTTTGGTTTGCAGACTATCGTCTGTAAGCGCCATAATTTCCGATGCATTGCCCCGAATGATGATCGGCTCAGCGACATTGATCAGTTCCCGAATTTTAAGTGTGCGATAGGGTGTCGCCCCGGCGCCTACCGGATCGATCACCACAGGAACACCTTTTTCCCAGGCCGCCGCAAAAGCCTTAAACATTCCCCGTGCCCAGGGTTCGCTGATTGTACCGACATTGATTACCAGCGCGGAGGCCATGGCCGCCATGTCGGCGACTTCTTCTTCGGCATGGATCATCACCGGTGACGCACCGAGGGCCAGAAGCGCGTTTGCCGTATTGTTCATGACTACGTAATTGGTGATGTTATGAATCAATGGACTTTTTGCACGAATATCCTCAACCGACCGATAAATTTCCGCTGCTGTGGTCTTCATTTTCATATCTCCCTGTAATTTTGACATCACCCCAAACACAAAAACCCTTTTGCCATTGGGAGAAAGGGTTTTTGTAAATAATCTCTATTCTCCCTCCGCCGGCATTACCCGGATCAGGTACAACGGGTATAATCTCAGACAGGACTCTATGTCCTGCCACCCCGAATTTTTGTCTTCATTTACCAAGCAATATGAATTTTGTCAATTGTGGATTCGCTACACCTGCACTTGCTTGTATCAGTCATCCCGATGGCCGGTTTTGGCTTCCGTCAATTGTTTGAATAGTCTTTGTAGGGCATGTTCCACGAACACGCCGTTATTTTGCGGATTGATCGGGGATAACCTAAAGGTCACGCGTCAATTCCTAGAGAATTATCGTCCTTCGTATTTATATTTACACATTTCTTGTGGAGTGGTATTTTACAATCTAACGTCAGGAAAGGATATTGCTTTGAACAAAAAGCCCCTCGTCTTCGGTATCGGTCAGTGCTCACTGGATTATATCGGCCGGATTCCCGTTTACCCGCCGCCTGATGTGAAATGCGAATTTTCCAATCTGGTTGTGCAAGGCGGAGGCCCCGTCGCGACTGCGCTTGTCGCACTGAAACGATGGGGCGTTGACGGCTGCATAGCTGGTGTCACGGGAGATGATGACTTCGGCGCACAGATATCCTCATCATTGATGACGGAAGGAATCGATACGGGCGGCCTCTTCATCCGCCAGAATCAGCACTCCCAGTTTGCGTTTATCGTAAGTGAGCCGGCCACGGCGCGCCGGACAATCTTCTGGCAGCGCCCCAACGGTCAACCGCTCCAGCCTGAAGAACTGGACTTAAATCTGCTTTTAAAATGCTCTGCACTTCATACCGACGGTTTGTTTCCCGAAGCCTCTCTTATTGCCTGCCGCAAAGCAAAGGAGGCGGGCATTCCCGTAATTGTTGACGCGGGAACACTGCGCGACGGAATGCTGGAAATCGCTAAATTCAGCGACTGTTTTGTCACATCAGAAACTTTTTCCAACGCGCTTTCCGCAACCCCGGAAGAAACCTGCCGGATACTGGCGGGTCTTGGTGTGCGTTTCACGGGCGTAACGCTGGGAGCAAAAGGTTACATTGCCCTGATCGATGGCCGTTTGGGCTGACTTACGGCATTGTGCAGGGGTGGGACGCTGAAAAATCTCTTGACCTAGGGGCGTGGGCGGCCGCCAGGGTTAGTGAGCAGATCGGCGGGCGGAGCGGCATTCCAGCCATCCGGGATTTTCATGAAAGATAATCTGCCATTTTCTTCTGATTAATCCACATGAAGGAGTTTTATGTGCAAAATTTTCATGAGACCATCGTAAAAAATATTGACAGACGGCCTTTTCTGTTATACTCGTACACAAGTTAATTGCATACGAGGATAATAGCATGGACAAAGTCGACTGCATCTTCTTTCAGCTTTCCAAGGCCTATCAACTGGGCAATCGTTTTCTTACACAAAAGGTTTCCGAACTCAATCTCACCTCCGTTCAGGCCATGATTCTGGGTTTTCTCGATCAGGAAGATCAGGTCACTTCCAGCGAACTGGGCAAAAGGGCGGAGCTGGACAGCGCAACCCTCACCGGCATCCTGGACCGTCTGGAGGCCGCGGGATTCATTGAACGCAGGGGCAACCCCGACGACAGGCGCTCCATCCACATTCATCTGACGAAGAAAGGAAAAACGATGGCCCGGGAAGCCGCCCGGGTGATCGCCGAAGCCAATACCGACTTTCTACAGATTTTAAATGAAAACGAAAAGCATGATCTTCTGAATATTATCGAAAAACTGCGTCATGAAATCACGCGCTCATAAAAACACACATTCACCGTCCGGCAATACAGCCGGAGGAAGGAGCCATGATGGGAACCATTCATAAAACCGGCTGTGTCCTTTGCGCACAGAATTGCGGCCTGGAAATCGAGGTGGAAGCGAACCGCATCGGCAAAGTGAAGGGCGACAAGACCAATGTGAAAAGCGAAGGCTATGTCTGCCGCAAGGGTTTGCATGTCGCCTATCATCAACACAATGCCGACCGCCTGAAATACCCCCTGAAAAAAGTTGGAGACAAATTTGAACGAATTTCCTGGGATCAGGCCATTGACGAAATTGCAAATAAACTCAAAAGCATTATTGACCAGTATGGTCCGCGCTCATTCGCTTACATGGGCGGCGGCGGACAGGGCTGTCATTTTGAGGTTCCCTTTGGTGTCCGCCTGATGCGGGGCCTGGGATCCCAGTATCAATACAGCGCCCTGGCACAGGAATTCTCCGGCGCCTTCTGGGTTTGCGGACGCACACACGGCAAACAATACCTCCATGATCAGCCGGACGTCAATAACACCGATGTTCTTTTGGTTTTCGGATGGAACGGGATGCAGAGCCACCAGATTCCCCAGGCACCGCGCCAGCTCCAGCGGCTGTCCAAAGACAAGGACAAGATGCTGATTGTGGTTGATCCGCGCGTGTCGGAAACCGCAAAACTCGCCGACATCCATCTGCAGATCCGCCCCGGCACCGATGCCCTGCTGCTCAAGGCAATGATTTCCATCATTCTCAGTGAAGGCTGGGCAAATGAGGATTACCTGGCAAACCGCACGTCTGGTTTTGATCAGGTTAAGTCCTATTTTGAAAATTTCGACATTCGTTCCGCGCTAAAGACCTGCGAACTGGAATTCGATCAGGTCCGCGAAGTTGCAAGGCTTTATGCCACGCGCAAATCTTCGCTGCGCTATGACCTCGGTATTTCAATGCCTTCCCGGTTTGCGGTGTGTTCCCGCCCAATGTCATGCCGGAAGAAATTCTCTCCGATCATCCCGAGAGACTGCGGGCGGTTTTCGTCACCGGTCTGAACCCCCTGCGCTCTTATGCGGACACTACCGCCTATGAAAAAGCCTTCCAGCGGCTGGATCTTCTGGTGACAGCGGAAATCGCCATGACGGAAACGGCCGCCCTTTCCCATTACGTGCTGCCTTCCCGCACCGGCTATGAATCCTGGGACGGCACCTTCTTCCCCATGACCTATCCCGGCATATTCTTTCAAATGCGCCGGCCGATTGTCGAACCGGAAGGAGAACCAAAAGAACAGGGTGAAATCGATCTGCTCCTGGCCGACAGGCTGGGGCTGATTCCGCCGATTCCGGAAAACCTTTATAAAGCCGCATTCGAAGGCCGCCCCGTCTTTGCCAAAGCATTAATGGAATACGCCATGACCGAGCCGAAAGCACTGAAAGCCATGCCGTTTATTCTTGGGAAGACACTGGGCAAGGCCCTGGGTTCTGTTCATCTGGCGGCGCTGTGGGGCATGCTGCAGGTTGCCCCCAAATCATTATACAAGAATGCTATCCGGGTGGGCTTCCAGTCAGGACCGGGCCTGGGAGAGGAACTCTTCCAGCAGATTCTCGATCATCCCGAAGGCATCTGGGTGGGCCGGATTGATCCGGAAAATAATTTTGCGGAAGTGAAAACTTCAGATGGTAAAATCAACCTGCTCATTCCGGAACTTTTCGATGAACTGAAAGCAATCGAAGCAGCCAGGGAAGAAGCGGCGCTCACCCTGCCTGCGGAATATCCGTTTATCCTGATGGCGGGACGGCATATCTCGACGAACGCCAACACGCTGATGCGCGATCCCGCCTGGAACGAAGGCAAACGTGTCTGCACGCTGGCCATGCATCCGGATGACGCCGCCGCCATGAATTTCAAAGACGGTCAGAAGGTAAAAGTAACCACGGAAGCGGGCAGTGAAGAGATCGAACTGGAAATCACAGACACGTCACGAAAAGGCCACGTGGTAATCCCACATGGTTTTGGTATGGTTTACAACGGTGTCAAATACGGCGCAAACGTCAACCGTCTCACCAAAAACACGCACCGGGATCAGTTCGGCACGCCTATTCATCGCTACGTGCCGTGTCGGGTGGAAGCGGTATAAAGTAACAAACTATTCAGAGCAGGAGAAAACATCATGAAAGTTGTTGGTTTTGTAGGCAGCCCGAGAAAGAAAGGCAACACAACCAGTATCGTCAATGAGGTTTTGCGCGGCGCGTCCGAAGCCGGCGCGGAAACAAAGATATTCAATCTTAATGAACTTGGCATCAGGGGATGTCAGGCCTGTTACAAATGCCAGACTCCGGAA
>PHBN01000271.1 GCA_002840635.1 Deltaproteobacteria bacterium HGW-Deltaproteobacteria-1 | reverse complement strand
CGATGACATTTTTTCCACTTCCGTCTGAATCCCTTCCGTAATGGAACCTGTCGGAGAGAGCGGATGGGTTCGCCTGGTTACGCTGTATCTGAGCAGTAACGATTCTTCACTGGCTTCAAGAAAAAGGATCTCGATTTTATATCCCTTTTTCTTCAGTCTTTCAAAAACAAGTTCATATCTTTCCGTGAAATTCTTTTCCCGTAAATCCATGACCATTGCCACTTGTTTAATTTCCGGTGACGACTGGAGAGTCATGGCAATGAATTTCGGCAGTAATATAACGGGGAGATTATCGATGCAGAAAAACCCTATATCTTCAAGCGCCTGAAGTGCCGTACTCTTACCGGAACCGGACAGGCCTGTAATGATAACAACATGGATTTTTTTCAATTAACCGACCTCGTTTAATTTCAGGATGGCTTTTTCTAGCAGATTCTTATTGAAAAATCCAGTTCGGGGAATCGTCACCCGAATGAACGGCAGGGAGGTCTCGATAATTTTTTTTTCGATGAGCTTGAGTTTTGTTTCTCCGGTATCCGATTTGATCAACTCGATGACACCGGCAAGTCTTGTTTTGTCTTTCATTTGCGACAGATTCAACACACTGTCAACCGGCATGATTCCCCTTCGCGGTGTATGGAATAATTTTTTTATTTTCGGGTGGCCGGAAATCATGAGTTGTCCGGTTTGTTCTTTCTTAATCACGGCCAGATCATCTGCGATCCACAGACAGTCTTTTGACACAGCCTGCAGCGCGGCCGTTGTCTTGCCGATGCCGCTGGCTCCGGTAATCAGAATTCCGCGCCCCCGCACCTCCAGGGCAACGCCATGGACGGTAATGCGGTTCTTAATTTTTTCCTGAAGGACCGCCTTGATCCGGCTTTCCAGAAGATGCCCATGCAGGACAGCAACCGCTGCCGGCAAATGATAACGTTTCAGTTCGTTGCTAAGCAAAACCGGCAATGCGCTGCTTTCGGAAAAAACAAGCATGGCCGTCCCGCAGCGTCGGAGGTTTGAAAAAAACTCCGCCCGCACAGAACCATCGCCTGTCATCAGCCTGTTTTTCGCTCCCGTTGAAAGAATAAGAATCGCACCTTCCCGGCGGTTAGCCGTCACGATTCTCCGGCAGCGTTTGACATACAGATTATCAAAAGATTTTTTCAACAAACGAGGCTGCTGGATTTTCCGAATGCCTAAATACGTCAGGCGGTCCCGAAAAATCCGCTCCAGTGTAATAACTTTATTTTGTGAACTTTTCTTACACGGGGCAGGACTCATCTTGTTCAACAATTGCTTCGTATAAATCGCTCTTTGTTTTCGCTTCGATAAGTTTTTTACGGAAATTGGGGCTTTTCAACATTTTTGATATCTTGGCCAGGGCTTTCAGATGCTGTCCTGTTGAATTCTCCGGCGCCAGTAGCAAAAAGAAAAGATGAACCGGTTGCCCGTCAGTCGCATCAAAAGCAATTCCCTTTTTGCTGCGCCCGAAAGCGACAACAAGTTCATGGAGGTCCGAAACCTTGCCGTGAGGAATGGCAACGCCGTCACCGATGCCCGTTGAACCGAGTTTTTCCCTTTGCTGCAGGACATCGATTGCCCTGGCTTTGTCGATCTTCAAACCGCTGTTAATCAGGACATTGATCAGTTCCACAAACACGTCTTTTTTGGAATTCGACGAGAGATTTTCAATAAGAAAGTCATTTTTAAAAATTTGATCCAGTCGCATGTGTTGCACCTGACCTTGTAAACTAAAACACCGTTTTCTATCTCATCGGTGGACCATTCATAGCGGGGTGCAGGCATTGAAATGCCATTTCCCTCAGGTATATTCATTTACTGGCTAACTGTTCGTTTCGATATGGGCAATATTCCCGTCATCAAGACGATAAACCAGACTGACTTTTTCCGAAGCGGTGTCACGATAGATCAAAAATCGGGCTTTACTGCCTTCCATCTCCAGAACAGCTTCCTCGAGTGACATGAGTTTTAAAACGACCTTGCGGGTTTCCACCACTTTAGCTGTGTAATCGTCCTCTTCCATGCCTTCCTCGGCCTTTTGACTGCCATGACGGATACTTCTTGGTTTATGCTCTCTGTTTTTCTCTCTTTGCTTCTTAAGCTGTTTTTCAATTTTATCGATGCAGCTGTCAACCGCAAGATGCATATCCTTGGCCTCTTCCTTGGCATTTACATTCCAACCGTTGGCACTCAGATTTATTTCCACAACATTACGAAACTTTTCCGTTGAAAGAATGATATGGGCTTCAGAAGGCACATCAAGGTATTTCTTCAGTTTAACAATTCTTTCCTCTACATAGGTTTTTTGCCAGTTTTCCCCTTCACTCGTTCTGAACGTTACGGAAATATTCATTATTTTTCCTCCATGGTTAAAATTAGGCAGCCAAAA
>PHBN01000270.1 GCA_002840635.1 Deltaproteobacteria bacterium HGW-Deltaproteobacteria-1 | reverse complement strand
TTTCAGTGCATCTGCCTGAAAGTCCGGGTTGTCCATGTACTGGGGCAGGTTCTGTGTTACCAGAGACAGTTTAGACGCCAGGTTCTTCAAATCATGCATAAAAAAGGCAGACATGGTCTGAAACGCTTCCAGTTCCTTGGTCTGGCGAAGGCGTTCGGAAAGCCTCAGACTCAACAATGATGCTGCGGCCTGATCGGATATTGTTTTAATCAGCTCCGATTCTTCAAAGGTCAGTGATTCATAGAAAACCTTTTCACTTAAGGTCATGATTCCAATCAGCTGGCCGGCGGCGTTCAGAGGGACGCAGTAACGGATTTGCGATTCTTTCGTTTCCAAAGGATAGGTATGGGCCAGATCAGAAACCCAGTCATCCTCGCGCCCTTTCAAATCGACCGGTGTGTTTTGACTGCTCATGGCTCTGATCAGCTTCAATCCGCCCTGTCTGAAATAGTCCATTTCTTCAAACTGGGCCGCTGTAAAAACCGTTGATCCGCCAAATGATAATTGTTCCTGTTTCTCGTCAACAAGCCAGATGCTGACGGAAAGAATCTGCAGGGTATCCGAAACCATCTTGACAATGATACCGCACAGTTCATCTGTTTTGGTAACAGAGGCGGTTCTCTGGGTGAAGTCTCCCCAAATTTTCTGATAATCGTATTGAGGACGCTTGAAATGCCTGCTGATGAAACGTTTTCTTTTTGTGCGGAGCCGGTCGGAAAGCAGAAAAGCGGCCAGCACAATAACCGTGATAAAAATCAGGAAAACGAGGACAACCTGGCTGTCCGTAAAAAGCCGGATTGCGAAAATGCCGCCAATCCCCAGAAACATGAATTTAGTCTGCCAGCGAATGTGTCCGGTGGAATGACGGAACGTTCTTTCCAGATTCATGAGAACGGCAATGGAGATGATGACAGACAAGACATACCACAGATAGCCTGACCATCCTATACGTATAAACAAAGTCTGTGAATCATGAGGTGCCAGAACCAGAGAAATAAAATCCTGATTGAATAAAAGGATCAGGGACAGCGGCGCCGCAGCCGCCAGCATCAAAACCCATTTCCATCGGGATATCTGTTCTAAGTAATTCGTCCGGGAAAAACTTATTGCAAACATCAGCCAGACGGCCGGTACAACAGAAGATATGATATACAGCTGACGCTGCCAGAAAAGAAATTCGGAAAGTGCCTCTGTGTGATAGGCAAAACCGGTAAGGGCAGCCTCCAGGGCCAGAAGCGTCATGCCCGTTACAAAGATACCCTGAACAAACGAACGCGGACCGCGGTATATACTGACGGCAATCACAATAATTGTAATACTTGCAGCTACAATTGAAAGCCCTGTATTAAAATCCATGATCCATCCGTATCAGTTTCTTTTGCTTCTTTAAATAATGACTAAAAAAATAAATCCTCTATCCGTTATCTGTAAATTTTTCCGATCTTCGCAACAAAAACAGTATCGGCGCCAGAAGCAGCAGCGCCAGGATAAAAAAAGGTGTGCCGCCCTCTCTGTGCAGAGAGCTTGTAAGAATTACCGGATCAACATAATTTCCAAGAAGAGAAAGCGTTACAATCCGGATGCTGTTCTTAAACATGGCAATCAACACTGCACAGATCACTAAAAAAATTTGCTTCCAAAGAGATTTCAAAAACATGTAACCTGCCAGAACAGAGACAATAAAAATAGCCATGCTTGAGCGGATGCCGCTGCATTGTCGGGCAACTTCAATACTGATATTGGATAGCTGAAAAACAAAACCGTCTCTTACAAAGGGTACGCCCGAAGCCATGAACAGGAGATTGGAAAGCTCCGTGGACCCGACCTGTAAAAAGGAGATGATGCTGTCCATGATAGCCGTGGGAACAGGCACAGTAAAAATCAAAAACAGAAGAGGGAATAAAGCCCTGCGATAAGCCTGAATACCGTAAACAAGAATAAAGGCCCCGTTGATAAAAATAAAGATGGAAAACATGATGAGGGACGCGTAATTATTATTATCAAGCGGCGTGTCGCACAGGATTCCGCCCAGAAACATGGCAACCCCAAGAAGTAAAACGGGAATCCCCACGGCAAATGAATAATTTACTTTTTCAAAGATTTCCTTGCGCTTGATATAAACCAGGTAAATGCTCACCAGGGGTATTAAAGCAATGTGAGAATAATATTCACTTTTACTTGACGAATAAAGTGCTTTGACCGGTGTGTAAGCAAGGATCAGCGCTGTGGCGGAAAATAACAGAAATAGAATGTTTCTGGTGTTGATCAGTTCCCTGGCATTTTCAGCAAAAGAATTCCCGCTCATAAAATCCTTATTGTATTAATTAACAATCTTATTAATATATTAGGCAGAAAAATGCGAACACTATTTTAGTGTTGTTTATTGCTGAACCGCTGACAATACATGCACGGCCTCCGTCCCTTCGCGCCACCTCCGCCTAACCTGATAACCTGAAGGTCACACGAGGTCACGCGAGCGGAGGACAAAGCTGTTGTTCATCCTATATTTTTTTGCACACCGCTGGAGGGGCCTCCTTTTTTAATGTCCCCCTCTGGAGGGGGTAGGGGGAGGTAAGGTAACATTTTAATTGTTTAACTTTTATTTGCCGGTGTAATAATATTTTCTGTGCAATGGTAAAAAATGTTTCAATTTAAAAAATATGTTGCTTTGCAGAATGATAATTGGTAAGTCCCTCCAACAGTCTAAAAAAGTATACCAACTTAAAAAGAATCGCACGCAACTCTTCTGACCTGAATCTGTACGGGAGATATTGGAACCGGACTTTAGGGCTGTAAAATCATAGCGATACATCAAAAAATAAAGAATAAAAAAGTATAGTAGAAAATCAAAGATTTTCTGAATGGTTACACCTGTCATTTTGAAATAATGGAGGTAGTAAATTGAAAAGAAAAAATATTTTAAATCAAACAGGAGTAATTTTAGCAACCTGTCTGTTCATCCTTATATCATCTCAAATGGCAAATGCGGCTAATCACTATATACTTGACAGAGCAAGCGGAACTTACGCGACAACAAGATGCGACAGCTGGGCAGCGAACAGAGCGTGCGACAGTTTACCTGCATCTCTTGTCAGGGGTGATACCTACTACATTGCTGACGGTATTTACAGTGAGCATACGTTTAATGATGCGGAGTCAGGAACAACCTACATTT
>PHBN01000269.1 GCA_002840635.1 Deltaproteobacteria bacterium HGW-Deltaproteobacteria-1 | reverse complement strand
AACACCGTCAATTTTGCCGTCCGCCAAGTCGTTGAAAGCTTTTTCCGTGTCGCCGACCGGGTAGAATTTCTTTTCAATCAGTTTGGATTTCTTGAGCACGGCAGCCCCTGTTGTCGCTTCAAAGGCCGCAATAGTCTTACCCTGGAGAGATGATAAGGCAAGGGCCTTCTGTACAACAAGAAGCTGTTCGGCAGAAAAATACGGCTGTGAAAAATCAAACTTTTCCTTTCTTTTATCCGTTATGCTCACCGAAGCCATGACCGCATCGAACTTTCCCGCATCCAGGTCGTCGAAGATCCTCGCCCAGGGGACCTCTACGATCTTAACCTGAAATCCGGCTTCGGAGCTGATGGCGTTTATCATATCAATTTCAAACCCGGTGAGCTTCCCATCAGCCCCTTTCATTTTCATGGGAGCCCAATCGCCGCTATCCACGGCCACGACAATGGTTCTCTGGGCGGATACATTGATGTTGAACAGAAAGCAGACGAATACGACCGTAAATATACACGTTATACAGAGTTTTAATGCTTTCATGGGACCTCCTGATCTGCAAATTTTATTGCAGATGATACTAGAATAGATGAGATATTATCAAGTTATAAATGCAGGCAGGTCGCCGAGCCTGTCGAAGCGCACAATCTGTAATTTGTATAGGTTTTGATTTCAGTGCTTTTGCGGGTATTTACCAAAAATTATCAATAACAACGGGAGTAGTGAGCATGAACATGGATGAAAAGTACAAAAAAGCCGGTGAAATCATAAGCCAGGCAGGAGGCACTCCGCTTCCTGTCAACGATACACTTATCCAACTTTTGAAATATTTTATTATGGAAGATGAAGTGGATTTTATTGCTTCTTTCAATGATAAAAAATCCCAGACGATGGAACAATTGAAATTATCCAGCGGGTTGCCGGAAGAAGAAATCAACAAAAAAGTGAAGGATCTTGCGGCCAGGGGCGTTATCTTTAATCAACCCAACAGTAAGGGAATAATGGTTTTCCGATTGCTTCCGCTGTTTAACGTCGGGACTTTTGAATATAATTTCATGGGCAAGCTGGTGATTAATGAACGGAATAGGGAAATCGCCGCATTATTCAATAAACTGTTTTCGGAATTGGACAGCATGGTCCAGGCAAATTATGATGCGATTATTCCGATGCTCATGACGACCCCGCCCATCGACAGGACCGTGCCGGTTTTGGAAAACCAACCCAAAAACGAGCCTGTGAAAATCATCATAGACGAGGATCTGGAAACAGGAATTGACAGGATCGTGCCTTCTCAAAGGGTTGAGGAACTCATTACGAAATTTGACGAGATTGCTCTGGGGCATTGCTTCTGCCGTCACTACAAAGACATGCAGGGGACTCCCTGCAAACAGACGGACGAAAGGGAAACGTGCTTCACATTTGGCAAATCAGCGAGATTTACATCGGAGCAGGGTTTTTCAAGGATGATTGCCAAAGACGAAGCGCTGAAGGTTTTAAAGCGCGCAGAAGAAGCGGGTCTTGTACATAAAGCCTATCATCCAAATTTCGATATCAGCAAGGATGAAACCAGTATTTGCAACTGCTGTCGGTGCTGTTGCGGCAACGGGGTCGATAATATGCTGGCGCCTATATCGAATGTGACCAATTTTATCTCCGTGGTGAACGACGATCTCTGCATTGGATGCGGCACATGTATTGAGAAATGTCATACTTATGCGGCTTATTTAAACGACGATAAAAAAGCCCGCAGAAAAGAAGAACGATGTATCGGATGCGGGGTGTGCGCACATTTCTGTCCGCAAAACGCAATATCTATGGTTAAGGGTAAAGAAAGAATTGTAAGAATTCCGCCAAAGAAAAAATAAATTTGTTCACACATGGTTTTCTTATCGGTGGAAAAGGGGGAGCTTTCTGGCCTTTCCCATTACGATAAAAGGGAGATAGTGGTCGGGGCCCAGCAGGGTGTGAAAGAAATCCGGAAAATCTGCTTTAGAAACCAGAACGATCATTTCCTGGGACATGTTCATTTACTCCTTTGTCCAGAGCGAAAAGATTCTACTTCTTTTTGAAGCCAGGCAATCCATTCCTCAATGCCTGCGCCTGTTTTACAGGATACCTCGATAATTTTAATATTTGGATTCAAGGCAAGGACTCTTTTACGCATTGCAGCCAGATCAAAGTCGCTCAATGACAGGTAATCAATTTTATTGACCAGCAAGACATCGCAGATGCTGAACATAAGAGGATATTTGAGCGGTTTGTCGTCGCCTTCGGGAACGCTCAGGATCATCACGTTTTTGTGCGCACCCGTGTCAAACTCGGCAGGGCAAACCAGGTTGCCGACATTTTCAATAATGATCAAGTCTAAAATATTTGCGGCCAGAGCATCAATGCCCTGCGTGACCATCGTCGCATCGAGATGACAAAAACCGCCGGTCCGGAGCTGGATAGCCGGAATTCCCTTCGCTGCCACTTTTTCCGCGTCCACCTTGGAATCAATGTCCGCTTCGATGACGCCCAGCTTCACACCTTGCTTCAGTCCTTCAACTGTTCGGAGGATTAAGCTGGTCTTGCCTGATCCCGGAGAGGACATTAAATTGATCAGGAGGGTCTTTTTACTGCGCAGCTGATCGCGGACACCTTCTGCCACCTGTTTATTGTCAGCCAGAATTTCTTCTTTTACTTCAATCAGCCTGACATCATCCATCACTGTACCTCCATGTCCTTGATGTAGTATTCCCGTCCGGAAATCAGTGTGCTGTCCGTCTGCCCGCAGAACGGACAGGCGGCATCACAAATCGTTGCCATGTCCCCTTCGTAGGATGCTTTGCAACTGTTGCACTGCAAGATGATTGGCGTGCGTTCAATGATCAGTTTTGCGCCCTGGGCCACAGTGCCTTTGCTCAAATAATCAAAATAACGCTGGATCCAGTCATTTTCAAGATCACTGAGTTTTCCGATCCGAAGATGAATAGCCATCACTTGCCGGACATTATTTTTATCTGCGTGCTTCAGCACAATTTTCAAAATACTTTCAGTAACGGGAAGTTCATGCATGCTTTTTTTGATTCT
>PHBN01000268.1 GCA_002840635.1 Deltaproteobacteria bacterium HGW-Deltaproteobacteria-1 | reverse complement strand
TCGATCAGCCGCAGGTTATCTTTCTGATGAAGCCCGACGGTCGGTTCGTCCAGCACGTACAAAACCCCCATCAGACCGGAGCCGATTTGCGTGGCCAGACGAATGCGCTGACTTTCTCCACCCGACAGGGTGGACGTTGAGCGTGCCAGATTCAAATAATCCATTCCGACATTCAGCAGAAAGGAAAGCCTGCTTTTGACTTCCTTGAGAATGCGTTCGGCAATCAGCGTTTCCTGTTGAGACAGGTGCAGTGTTTCAAAAAAACGGAAGCAATCACGAATGGACATCAGGCAGAGGTCGTAAATATTTTTGCCGCCCACCGTTACGGCCAGACTTTCTTTTTTCAGCCGCGCGCCGCCGCAGGATTCACAGGCTCTCAAATCAATATAGCGTGCCAGATCATTACGTACGGCATTGGACGATGTTTCTCTCCAGCGGCGCTCCAATTGTTTGATCGCTCCTTCAAAGGGCCGATGGGCGAAGAAACGCTTGCCGGGCCGGTCGTGATAGAATTTGATGGCATCCGTTCCCGATCCGTAAAGGAGAATATTCTTGATGGTGTCGGGCAGTTTGTTAAACGGCGTGTTGATGTTGAATTTGTAATGTGAAGACAGCGCGTCCAGCATGTTATAATAGTGCAGAGAATTCCGACTGGCCCATGGCGCAATGGCGCCTTCCCGAAGGGAAAGACCGGCGTCGGGGACGACCAGGTCAACAGCGAAGTGCATGCGGGTTCCCAGTCCGTTGCACTCCGGACAGGCCCCGTAGGGACTGTTGAACGAAAAAACGCGGGGCACGGGTGCCTCCATGCTGATGCCGCAATCCGGGCACGCATATTTTTCGGAGTACAGTGTTTCACTGCCGTCGGCTGTTACAATCCTGACGAGTCCATCGCCTTTGCCCGCGGCTATTTCTACGGAGTCCCGAAGTCTTTTGCGAATCCCTTCTTTCAGCACGAGGCGATCGACGATCAGATCGATGTCGTGGCGCTTTGTTTTGGCAAGAACAACATCGTCCGCCAGATCGTAAATTGCTTTGTCAATGCGGACGCGGGCAAACCCTTCCTTCTGCAGCTTTTTCAATTCTTTGGTAAACTCGCCTTTTTTCCCCCTCACAAGCGGTGCAAGAACGCTGAAGCGTGTATTTTCCGGCAAGGCCAGAACGTTTTGCACAATGCTGTCGATGGTTTGTGACTGAATGGTCCGACCGCAGCTGTAACAGTGGCAGATTCCAATTCCTGCATAGAGGAGGCGTAAATAGTCGTAAATTTCAGTCACAGTGCCGACGGTGGAACGCGGATTATGGCTGGCCGCTCGCTGTTCTATGGCAATCGCGGGCGAAAGGCCTTCTATGGACTCTACCTCCGGCTTGTCCATCTGGCCGATGAACTGGCGCGCATAAGTGGAAAGCGACTCCACATATCGACGCTGGCCTTCGGCGTAAATTGTGTCAAACGCCAGAGAAGATTTGCCGGAGCCGGAGACGCCCGTGATGACCACCAGCTTGTCCCGGGGAATGTCCAGATGAATATTTTTAAGGTTGTGCTGGGATGCACCCTTGATTCTTATAAAATCCATATAATGATTTGCTGTCTGCTAATATCTAACATCAATGAAGGATTTTTTTCGGACGCCGTCGATCCATTCATCGTATTTTTGGGAAGCCTTTTCATTTTCAATTTTTGTTCTGATTTCATTGCGCACTGCGGACATGGATTTCAGCCCCTCTCCGCGCTTGTCGACAACCATCACAATGTGAAAACCCGATTCTGTTTCAATGACATCGCTGACCTGTCCGACAGGCATTTCAAAGGCTGCTTTTTCCACATTCGGCATCATGGCGCCTCTTTCCACAAATCCGATATCTCCGCCCTGTGCCGCAGCCGGTTCTTTGGAATATTGAGAAGCCAGCATTTCAAAGGATTCACCTTTCAGAATGCGCTCATGCAGCTGCCTTGCCTGCGCCCTGACGGTTTCACGGGATTTTTTGCCCTGACCGGCCGGCGCCGGGAGGAAAATCTGCCGGATGTGGACTGCTTCCTTCCCTTCGTATTCGCTGCGGTGCTTGTCGTAATATTCGCCGATTTCTTCATCCGTAACCACGATTTTTGATTGCACTTCGCTTCTGAGCACTCTCATGCGCAGCATTTGTTCGGAGATATCTTTTTTGACGGCCCGAAGCGTCTTTCCCTCTGAAGCCAGTTTTTTTAAATAAGCATCCATGGACATGTTGTTTTTGGTCAGCATGTCCATGATCACGGCCATCACTTCCTCATCTTTGATGGTGGTAAAGTTTTTGCCCCCTTTTTTCGCTTCATGTTCAATCAGCATCTGATCGATCATGCGCTGCAGAAAAACTTTCTTGTTTTGTTCCAGAACACCTTCCAGATCGTTGCCTTTGTATGTCGTCTGGATG
>PHBN01000267.1:2608-3835 GCA_002840635.1 Deltaproteobacteria bacterium HGW-Deltaproteobacteria-1 | reverse complement strand
TCAAATTTTCCGCGTTTTTTTTCGGTTGCGCCGGTGAAGGCGCCCTTTTCATGTCCGAACAATTCACTTTCGATGAGTTCTTCAGGTATCGCCGCACAGTTGACTTCCACAATTGGTTTGTGCGACCGGCGGCTTAAATGGTGAATAGAACGGGCCACCAGTTCCTTCCCCGTTCCGTTTTCGCCCATAATCAGAATCCAGGCATTGGTCGGCGCAACGATGCCGATCATTTCCTTGAGGTCGTTAATAACCTGGCTGACTCCCGTCAACTCGTACTGATGCGACACTTTCTGCTTCAGCCGTATATTTTCTTCTTCCAGGCGGACAACATTGAGCGCATTGTTCACCAGTATAATCACCTTGTCCAGCGACAGGGGTTTTTCAATGAAATCAAAAGCACCGAGTTTGGTCGCCTTTACCGCTGTTTCAATGTTGCCGTGGCCGGACATCATAATCACCAGGACATTCGGATGGGCGTCATGGATGGCTTTCAGAGTCTCCAGACCATCGATGCCGGGCAGCCAGATATCCAGCAGGACAAGCTGCGGCATTTCTTCGGCCACAATGTTAATGGCCTCTTCACCGCTGCCATCATCTACAACAAGAATCGTTTCATTCATAAGAATCTCTCAAAATCATTTTTTACGTCTATATTAAACATCCCCCACCGGCAACTGAAAAGATACGATGGTTCCCGTCGGGTAGTTGTCGCTGACGCTGACCTCACCTTTATGATCCGATATGATCGAGCTGACGATAGCCAATCCGAGCCCTGTTCCCGCTTTCTTAGTTGAAAAGTAAGGTTCGAACACCTTGCGCTTGTAGCTTGACGGTACACCGGCTCCATCGTCGGCAACCGCAACGGTCACCTTCCTGCGCGAGTCATCATACCGGATAATGACCCCGATATGCCCCGTTTTCTTATTGATGGACGCTACGGCATTGTCCAGCAGGTTTATCATGACTCTGTTAATCTGTTCGGCATCCAGGTTGAATTTCGGCAATCCCTCCGCCAACCGCAACTCAAAATGAATGTCCTTGTGCGCATCCACAAAGAGCGTCACCGCTTCAGTTACAACCGTATTGAGATCATTGAGGGCAAGCGTTGTCACAGGCATGCGCGCATAGCGGGAAAATTCATTCACCAGATTTTTGAGCACATCCACCTGATCGATAATCGTTTGCGTGCACTCCTTGAAAACAGAACCGTCCTCGCCCAGTTTGTCT
>PHBN01000267.1:0-2419 GCA_002840635.1 Deltaproteobacteria bacterium HGW-Deltaproteobacteria-1 | reverse complement strand
CAGATATTGAGAAGCGTCAATATCAAACATCGCCTCTGCAGCACGGTTGATCGTCGTAATCATGTCGTTTTTATCCACCGAGATAATTCCCGCCGAAACATTCCGTAAAACGGCAGCCATGTACTTGCGCCGCTCTTCCAGAGAAATATTCGCCTCGATCAGGCCCGATTTGCTTTTCTGCAAATCTTCCGTCATGTGATTGAATGATTTGACCAAAATCCCGATCTCGTCATCGGCATCAATATCAATTCGGCTCGTCAGATCCCCCTGGGTAATTCTATTGGTCGCTGAAACAAGGTCCTTAATAGGATTTGTGATGCTCTGGGCAAGTGAAAGCCCGAACCAGGTCGCCAGAAAGATGATGACCAGGGTCACAATAGACAGCGTCACAATGTAATTAAACTTGATCGGATTTTTCAATAGCTTGATCTGCCCGTACTGTTCGGAGGCGTTGGCAATACTGCGCAGTTTATCGACAAATCCCTGAGGCACACTGTAGCTGACGGAAACACGGCCGATAACTTCCGTGGGAACGGCATAGGAAAAAACAGGCACGATGCCCACAATCGACTCCCCGCTGCTGGTGGGAACAATGGTTGATATTTCTTTGCCGGAGTAGATATCCTCCAGCATTTTCGGGGAAAGATCAACGGAAGGCAGCGATGGGTTTTCGGCGTCGGCAAAAACAATGCTTTCTTTTTTAAAATCAAAGAAAGCCTCCACTTTGCCAACCTTGTAATTCTTCTGACGCTGCGAAAGTATACTGTTTAAATATTCGGCTTTGTCATCTTCGTAGAGACGGTTCTTGGTAATATCCGCACTGATCTGACGGGCATTGAACTTGGCCATTTCCTCGCCTTGAGTGTAGTAAAGCTGGGCAACTTCCAGCGACCTGTTCAAGGCATCGCCAATTTTAATATTGAACCAGAATTCAATGGAATATGAAAGAAAGTTGATGGCAAACAAGAAAAGCAGAATCGTCGGAACCAGCGACAGACCGACAAACGCAACAACCAGTTTGGTTCGTAACTTGGAGCCGATAACGCCTTTGCGGCGCTCGGAAAACAATTTAAAAATATTGCGGACAATGAGGAAAATTAAAAGCAGAATGAGGATGATATTGATGCTGGTCAGACCATAGACCAAAATGTTCGCCGAAATGGGAAGGTCTCCCCGGTCGGAAAACTGACTGGCCAGAATGGTAAAGGCAATTGCCAGAAAACCGACAACCAGCATGATAATGCGTTCACGCCGTCGCTTTCTTAATTCTCTTTCATCGACATTGGATCTTATAGATTTTTTTTTAATCTTCATCAGTTGATCGGATCAACTTTCCAACGGGTATTCGACGGATGATTAATAGGAAAATCTTATTTTATACGTCGGTGTTTCAAAATCCCAATATGATACAAAAACAAACACATATTCCATGTAGAAGGGCAGCCGGATCTTATCGATTTTAACATGAACCTGTGCATAGTAGTGATTGTTTTTCGTTAACCTGGAAAGAGGAACCACGGAAATTCCGTTCATATCCGACATTGCTTTTTGCGCGCTTTGAAAATCAGTGAATAAAACCGGCTGACTGTTGCCGTTTGTCGTGATGGAAAATGTTTTCTTTAAATTGTCGTATTTGATCGTGCGGCGAATTTCTTTTGTGGCAATCTTTGTATCCCATCGATAGGGTCTTTCCTGATAAACATCCACGTAAATTGTGAAAACAGCCGGGACACCGGCCAGAATCGCTGAATCCATATCTGGTCTAAAGCAATCCACCAGCCTGGCATATAGCAGCACATTCTGCATATTGCTGGTTATTAACATATCAACCATCCGGGGCTTCACTGCCGCTTTCGCATCTGCAGGCAAACCAGCCGTTAGTACGATCAAGCACAAACAGGCGCACAGCAACCTTCCCCCGAAACCCATCCTGTTCTTCATATGATTCGTTTCTTTCTATGAAAACGTGTGCACGGTTTGCGTCAGATGTCAAACAACAGCAATTCATGCAGCCCGCATATCCATGCTTTTAGGCTAAAGGGCTTATTTCAATGGAGTTTTTACGACAAGCCCTCCGTGCACTGATTAATTTTTAATGGATTATACTAGGTAACCTGTCGATAAAAATCAAGTTAATTTATGCCGCTGAAAGATTCTGACGATTGAATGACCCTAAATCTGTACGGCATCCAGAATAGTAAAAGAGGGAATTTTACATGATGTGTATCTCGTTGACTGTCTTTGATCCTGTGACGTGATAATATCCCAGGAATTTTCCTGAACCATAAGCTCTCTCAATAAGAGATTATTCAGCCTGTGTCCTGACTTATAGGCCACAAAATGACCGATAATCGGCATCCCCAGTAAAAATAAATCTCCGATGGCATCCAGTATTTTATGTTTTACAAATTCATCGGGC
>PHBN01000266.1 GCA_002840635.1 Deltaproteobacteria bacterium HGW-Deltaproteobacteria-1 | reverse complement strand
CTGAAAGAATTGATCAAGAAAGAAATGCTGATCCTGCTTCGCGACAAGCAGACGGTTCTGCTTCTTTTCCTGATGCCGGTGGCGCTGATTCTCTTTTTGTCCCTGGCCATGGAAGGCGTCTGGGCGGATAAACTGACCGGACGGAAAATCCAGCTGGTGATTCAGAATGAAAGCAACTCTCCCAAGGCAAATCTTCTGGCGGAAAAGATCAGGTCCAACAAGCTGATTGAGGAGGTTACCCGCCCCGCCGGCATGGATGATGACAAGATATTTGCGGAGGGCAGGGCGCATGCGATTATTACGATTCCCAAAGGTTTTGATGAAAGTGAAAAGCCGGTAGAAATGTATTTTGATCCTGTGATTGACGCCGGCTATAAAATAGCGACCCGGTCGTTGATCATCAGCCTGACCGTGGAGGTGGTGATGGGGATCGATAATCTCGAAACCGTCGTTGCCAACCTGGTCACCGAAAAGAAAAAGCCGAACAAAGAATTTCCAACCCCTCTTCAGCAAAATGTTCCGGCCTACGCAATATTTGCCATGTTTTTTATTGCGATTCCCATGTCTGTGGGTTTTCTCAAAGAAAAAAAAGACGGCACCCTCCAGCGTCTTTTTACGTATCCGGTCAATACCAATTTAGTGATCGTGGGGAAGATTGTCCCTTATTATATAATCAATGTTTTCCAGTTTATCCTGATGATGCTGGTGGGGGTTTACGTGATGTCCCACATCATCAGTTTTTCGTTTAACTTGGGTGAACATCGCTGGCACATGATACCAGTCACTATTGTTGTCGCCGCCGCCACAACCGGTTATGGCGTGCTGGTTGCGGCTTTTGCGAAAACCACCGAGCAGGCTTCAACCCTGGCGGCGACAGGAGCCATTCTGATGGCCGTTTTTGGCGGCATCATGATGCCGCACGTCCTCATGCCGTTGATGATGAAGAAACTGGCGATGATTTCACCGATGTACTGGGCGCACCAGGCGTACCTGGATATTTTTCTCAGGGACGCTTCGTTCGGCACTATCCTGCCCAGATTAATTATATTGACAGTGTTTGCCAAGGCGATGCAGTCATTCGATTCGCTGGCCGATTTTGTTATCAGCGCGCCAAAGGTTAAAAAGTGAGCAAAAGCGATATCTATATCCGGGGATGGGGGGCTGTGACCACGCTGGGGTGGAGCGCATCTGCGTCCGCACATAATCTGATTGTTGGCAACGTGCGTCCGGCGGGCGTTTGCTCGTCGTCTCACCTGACCAACCGTGACTTCAAGGCGTTTGAAGTTGCTTATGATGGGAATCCCCTGGAAAAATCGCTGAAGATGCTTGATGCCTCAATAACCGAGGCTTTTGAACGTGCGGGATTGAGTTCATCGGAGATTGAGGAGTCCATGCTGCTGGTGGGCACCACCGGCGGCATTTTTATCCGCAACGAATTTGAGTTCACCGAATCTGTGAGGCAGAATCCCGGAAAGGAATCACCTCCCATCGTCTGCCGCAACCGGGGGCCGGGCGAGGTCGCTGAAGAGATTGCCCAAAAATACGGTATCCGCGGCCTGCCGCTGACATTCAGCATGGCATGCGTGTCAAGTTCGCACGCGCTGGTTGTCGCGGCCGAACTGCTTGCGCAAAAGAAAATCAAACGGGCCATTGTTGTCGGTTTTGAACCGCTTTTAAATCTGACGCTGCAAGGGTTTGCCAGCCTGCTGCTCTATGATTCAGAACAATGCCGGCCCTTCTGCAATCTGCGTTCAGGCATGCAGATCGGTGAAGCTGCTTCGTGTGTGATTATGGAAGAAGGCCCCGGTCGCAATGCCGGTAAAAACAAATATCTGTTCTCGGGCGGCCACCTGTTTAATGACAACAGCAGCCTGACCTCCGCCGGCACCGACGGCGAACTGGTGAAAAGAGTGGTGTCGCATACGCTTGCCAAAGCACAGATGGAACCCGCGGGAATCGTTGCCGTCAAGGCGCACGGTACGGGCACTAGAGACAATGACCTTTCCGAGGGGCGCGGGCTTTCAAAAGTATTTGAGAATCAACTGCCGCCGGTGATTTCCATAAAAGGCGCCATTGGCCACTGTCTGGGTGCCGCAGGCACGGTGGAGACAGCCCTGTGGCTCTCCTGCCTGGAAGAGGGAACGATTCCCCGCAGTTTCGGATTTACGGAAATTGATCCGGAAATCGGTTTTATCCCGTCGCAGAGTAATTTGCCTGCGCGAAATGGCGCGTACCTCTTTACATTCTTCGGCTTCGGCGGAACGTGCACGAGTTATTTGATAACTAAAATGTAATGCTTTTACATGATGTCTCGTCATCCATGAGGTTGATTGTCAGACGGAGAAATGGCTTTAATGATGAACGCTCAACAAAAAATTGATACACCCATATCGGTGATCTCGGCCGGTTACCTCGGCCCTTCGCTTACCCCCAATCAGGAGGCTGCCTGGGATGAAGCAATGCTGCCTTTAAATCCCGATGACCTGGTGCAGAAAATGATGGGACAACCCATGCGGCGCGCAGGCCGGTTCATCAAGCTTGTCTGCCTGGGCGCGCTGGCCTGCCTTAACCGTGTTCCTCCCGAAGAGTTGAAGGAGAAAAAAATCGGGATTTTTCTGGCAACCGGCCTGGGGAATATCGATGAGATCCTGCCGTTTATCACGCAGGTTTTTAAACATGACGGCGGATTTCCCAGCCCGAATCAGTTTGCCAATTCCGTCAGCAACGCCGCCGCTTTTTTTCTTGCCCGGGCCAGCGAAATTAAGGGTGTCGTGCTGACCATTTCGCAGGAGGAGCTCTCTTTTGAATCCGCGCTGTGGCTGGCGCAGAGTTATCTGGAATCGGGAGAGCTGGACCTCGCGCTGGTTGGAGGTTGCGACGTTTTTACGCCGAGTGTTGAAGACTATCGTGAACGAATGAATCTGAACCCCGGCCATTACCGCAACGCTCCGATGGGCGAGGGAAGCTCCTGGCTTTTACTGGGCGGCGGCAATTGTGCAAATAAACTCGGCGATATTTCGTCTGTCGAACTTGAAAACAGTGTTAAAGAAATCGGGAAGACCTCCCCGGATCATTTGTTGAAACAATGTGAAAAACTGGCTGCAAGGATTTTGCCTGCAATCGAAGATCGCGGAACCAGCCGCCTGTTTCTGCCCGGTTTCCGCCTTTTCGATATTGATGAAGCGTCATGGAAAAAACACGGCTGGGGCATCGACAATTATCTCCCGCACTGTGGTATTTCTTCGACTGCATCGGCCTTTGGTCTGGCGCGGGCGCTCTTGTCGAGAAAATCCACGTTGGTTGTCCATTGAATCGTGCTGGTTCATCCGCGCGGGTCTAACTGGTTTCCCGGGCGTCGTGATATCACCGATATCGCCAACCGCATGGTGCCGCAGGGGATGCTTTCCATAGCAGCCTACCTGGTCCGCGAAGGGCATGACGTGTTTGTTTATGACTGCCTGGGTCCCGGCGCGCCGGTAGACGTGAATAAACAGGTTCAGGCGATCCTCGCTCTGCGCGCGCAGATCGTCGGGTTTTCAACCACCACGTCCTCCTTTCCGGATGCCTTGGATATCGCGGGAAAAATAAAAGAACAAAATTCCCATATGATTACCGTTTGCGGAGGTGTCCATGTTTCAGCCCTCAAAGAAGAGCTGCTTGATTCCTGTCCGGACTTCGATTTTTTTGTTGCAGGCGAAGGTGAAATCACGATGGCTGAACTTGTCGCCGGTGTTGATCCTGCCGCGGTCCACGGCCTGATTCGTCGTCATAACGGTGTTGCCGTTGCCAATGAACCCAGAACGCATATCGCCAATCTCGACGATCTTCCCTTTCCCGCTTATGAAAAGCTCACCGGTTTCCCCCGTGACTATCATTTGCCGCTTTTCAGTTACAGCCGGACACCCGGCGCGACGATGATCACGTCGCGAGGCTGCATGTATCAATGTTCCTACTGCGATCGTTCCGTTTTCAAAAAGGGCTTCCGGTATAACTCCGCCGCTTACATTTACGAACACATGAAATACCTGCGGGATAAATTCGGTGTGCGCCATGTCAATATTTACGACGATCTTTTTACCGCCAACAAAAAGCGGATCATGGAACTATGCGAAAAATTATCGCGTCAGCCTCTGGGGATGAACTTCAACTGCGCCGTGCGCGTCGGTTACACGGATGATGATTTGCTGAAGATGCTCAGGGAAGCGGGCTGCCTGATGGTGTCTCTGGGCATCGAATCGGCTGATCCGGATATGCTTGCCCGCCATAAATCGGGAGTGTCGCTTGATGATGTGCGCGATACGGTGCGCCGTATTCAGGCTGCGGGCCTGCGGGCCAAGGGATTGTTTATGATGGGTCTGCCCGGTGAAACGGAAGAATCCATAAAACGCACGTCCGACTTTATCATTTCCCTGGGGCTCGATGACATGAACATGGCCAAATTC
>PHBN01000265.1 GCA_002840635.1 Deltaproteobacteria bacterium HGW-Deltaproteobacteria-1 | reverse complement strand
TGAGGAACGATATCGAACAGTGATGGATGAAATCGAGGAATGGTATTTTGAAACGGATCTTGCCGGTAATGTCGTCTTCTTCAATGATATTTTCGCCCGTGTTCTGGGGTATTCCCATAAACAGTTAGCTGGTCTGAATTATCGGATCTTCATTAAACCGGAAGAAGTGGACACGGTGTTTAAAATATTCAACCAGATTTATAAAACAGGCGAGACAGTCAAGAATTTTCCCCAGGAGTTTGTCCGTCCAAACGGCAACATAACCTTTGCCGAATTTTCAATTCTTCCCAAGCGGAATCAGGAAGGTAAAATATTCGGTTTTCGTGTTATCGGGCATGACATTACCGAGCGAAAGCGCACGGAGCAGCAACTAAATTATATGGCCACACATGATCCCCTGACTGGTGACAGGGGACCAGCTTCTTAAGGAGATAGGCGGGCGCCTGACCGGACTTTTACGTCAGAATGATACGGTTGCCCGTCTTGGGGGCGATGAGTTTGTGGTGTTGCTGTCCGAAATAGGGAAGATGGATAATGCAGGTGAGGTGGCGAAGAAAATCATCAAAGCGATTGCGGAACCGTTTGTTTATACCGGCCATAGAATTAACTCCAGTACCAGCATTGGCATTGCCATGTATCCGGAAGACGGCGAGGACACGGAGAAAATGCTGAAAAATGCTGATGCGGCCATGTACTATGCCAAATCTCAGGGAAGAAGCAATTACCAGTTTTTTGCTAACGTACAAGAAATTTGACATTTGATTTACATCAGTAACAGTGGCTTCGTCCTAGGGCGCATCACAGGGCCTGGTTATTGCGTAAAAAAGCCCTGCCTTCAATTAATTGATGGCAGGGCTTTTTCAGTTTAGGACCCTTTGATCGGAACTTTCGTTCCCTTTGCCTTTGCTGTCTGACTCTTGGGAACGGTGATGTTTAAGACGCCATTTTTAAAACTGGCCTCGGCCTTGTTGGCATCTGTTTCTGAAGAGAGAGGTATCACCCGATTAAAGGAACCATAGGATCGTTCCATATAGTAATAATTTTTACCCTTGTCTTCTTTTTCTTCCTTCTTTTCACCTTTGATCGTTACGGCATCATTGGTGACAGTGACTTCGATGTCTTTCTCTTCTACACCCGGAAGCTCGGCGCGAACGGTAAATTCTTTGTCACTTTCCTTTACGTCGATAGACGGTATGAAAGCAGAGAATCCGCCTGCTCCAAGTGAACGCGGCGCCACATCGAACCCGGAGAAGAAATCATCGAACAAACTATTCATCTGACGCTGCAAGGAATAGAAGGGATGATCGACATCACTTCTATCCGTTCTTTGCACTGCCGGCAGTAAAGTGTACTGAAGCGTGCTGGTTGAAATGTCCCGCTGAAGGCGGGGCTTGTACCTTAAAATTGTACCTCTAAACTTGAACCTTGACCCTTGTACCTTGACCCTTGTACCTTGAGCCTTTTTTACGCCGCTTTAATGGCAATTTTCTTCGGTCTTACCTTCTCCGCCTTCGGCATTTCCAGACGCAGAACGCCGTTTTTTACAGTTGCCACAATCTTATCGTGGTCGATTTCATCCGACACGGTAAAAACCCTTTCGTAATCGCCAATTTCATATTCCGAATACATCATGGTTGCGTCATTAATGCGGCCGTCATCAACCCTTCCAGTGATCGTCAATACATTTTTTTCCAGTTCAATATCAACGGTCTTTTCGTCAACACCCGGCATATCGGCTAACAAAAACAGGCAATCCTTATTCTCGTATATATCCACTCGAGGGGTAAATGTTTTGACATTGCGGATACGTTCCGTTGCCGGCACGTTTTGAGTTTTCTGCATTTCTTGTTCTGCCATGGAAGCATACCTCCTTTCCTCATTATTTAATTTTAATCTTCTTCGGTAAATCTTCTTTGATCCTTGGTAACGTAATCATCAAGATCCCTTTTTCGTACCTTGCCTCGACGGCCTTGGCATCAACCTGAAACGGAAGCTGAATGTTCCGTTTGAATTTTCCGATTCCTCTTTCCTGACGTAAATATGTTTCGCCCTTTTCAAAGGTCTCCTTCAAGGCTATTCCCGCGATCGACAATACATCGCCGGAAACGGTAATGTCCATTTTTTCAGGGTCGATTCCGGGCACTTCCGCCGTCACAATGGAAGCGCCATTTTTTTCCCAGATATTGACTGCGGGATAATCCTGTGGATTCTTTTGTCCTGCACTGGAAAAAAGTCGGTTCATTTCCTGCTGCAGGTGCATTATTTCCGGCATTACGTTTGAAAATCTTCGAACTCTCCATAAACCAGGGTTGAACATAAACTTTCCTCCTCTCTTTAAACATATTTTATGTAACTACCTGCTGTTATTAATTATTTTACTACTGTAACCAAAATATATGAATGAAAATTGTGTTGTCAAGAGTCGTTGAATTCACGTCTTGCGAGTTTCTTCAGTACGTGAGATTAAGGATCCTGAGGATAAAAATTGGCAACCCACCCTTGACACTCTACATTCCAGTTCATATATTATGCGCGCTTCAGCGGAGGGTTAAATAATGAACTAAAGGCTGGTAATCATGAAAGATCATGTCATCAAGATATTCAAGGAGA
Organism: Deltaproteobacteria bacterium HGW-Deltaproteobacteria-1; assembly: GCA_002840635.1. GTDB lineage: Bacteria > Desulfobacterota > Syntrophia > Syntrophales > Smithellaceae > UBA8904. The sequence goes on along the minus strand of PHBN01000265.1, from coordinate 1,174 downwards.
GCTGCAGGGTCAAGGAAGCTTTCATAAACGATAATCTCGGTCGCCTGGTGAATATCATTGATGTGCTGACAGCCGCTCTTAAAGCAGGTAATAAAATTTTGATCTTCGGCAACGGCGGTTCCGCCGCTGATGCGCAGCACATTGCCGCTGAATTTGTAAACCGGTTCATTATCGAAAGGCCCCCGCTGCCGGCTGTCGCATTGACAACGGATACGTCCGTTATTACCTCTATAGGTAACGACTACGATTTCTCGGAAATTTTCGCCAAGCAGATTCGTGCTTTGGCGCAGCCCGGTGATGTGGCGTGGGGGATTAGTACAAGCGGTAATTCCCCCAATGTGATCAAAGGTCTCGAGACAGCGAAGAAGATGGGACTGATCACGCTGGCGTTTACCGGCGGAGATGGAGGTTCCATCGGCCAAATCGCGGACTTGTTGCTGAATGTCTCGTCTAACAGTACGGCGCGTGTTCAGGAAACTCATATTACGGCCAGTCATGCGATATGCGAGCTGGTTGATATGAAATTATTCCAGAAACCGGATTTAAAATAAAAAAAGCTGCAGGAGCGGTAGTGAAAACAAAAAAAGATCATGCGGACAGAAAAATAAAGGTGGAAACGGCCGAAACAGCTGATACGGCAGAAAAAGAGATCAGTTCTAATTATGATGAATTGAAGGAATTAGAGGAAGCACTCGAAGCAAAAGAAAAAGAAGCCAAAGAAAATTATGATCGTTATCTTCGGGCAGTGGCTGAACTGGATAATTTCAGAAAACGGGCGGCCCGTGATAAAGCAGATACCATTAAGTACGCAAAAGAGGATTTGATTAAGGACATTTTGCCATTCCTGGACAGCCTGGATCGCGCGCTTGAGCACAAGGACAGCACCGATGCACAGGCCTTTAAAGACGGGATCGCGCTGATTCAGGATCAGCTTCTGTGCTGCCTGAAGAAGCATGGTGTGGAGAGAATAGAAAGCGTCGGAGCTGTTTTCGACCCGAATTTCCACGAGGCACTGATGCAGGTGGACAGCGCGGATCATCAGGACAATCAGGTTGTGAGCGAGATGGGGAAAGGCTATTTACTCAACGGCAGATTGATTCGGCCGTCGAGAGTCTGTGTTTGCAAAAAGACCGGAGAAAACAGTGAATGTGAAATAAGCGATGCTAATGGAGAA
>PHBN01000264.1 GCA_002840635.1 Deltaproteobacteria bacterium HGW-Deltaproteobacteria-1 | reverse complement strand
ACGCGGACATGAACCTTTCTTAACGTCGGTGGATATTGGAGAGCTTTACTTCCTCGCCGGTGGAAAAAAAATCTATTATGCCGTTAATACCGGTTATGCGGAAGTGACAGGAAGCAAGGTTACTGTCTTGATTGAGACGGCGGAAAGAGCCGATGCCATCGATAAAGACAGGGCCATCAAGGCGAAAGAAAAGGCAACGGCAAGTTTAACGCAGCTCAACAAGGAGCACGAAGACTACGAAAAAATGCATTTAGCGCTTGCCCGTGCCATCAATAGGATTAGTGTTGCTGATAAATTAATGCAAAACTAGTTAGTTGCAATATGGATTATAAAAAAGCAGCTCTTTTCACGTTGAGCTGCTTTTTTTATTGTATTTTGTATTTTTGAATATTTAGGGAATATGTATCTGCTTATTCGAAGGAAATGTCGGTAATCTGAAATTTGCGCGTTCCCCCCGGTGTTTTTACGATTATCTCACTGTCAATGCTTTTTCCGATCAGCGCCCTGCCGATCGGGGACGTAACTGAAATTTTATTTAGATTGATGTCCGATTCAAACGGGCCAACGAGCTGATATTTAATTTCTTCTCCACTGTCACTGTCAATATCGGCAATGGTTACATAACTTCCAAACACAACTTTGTCGCTTACGATCCCCGTCAGATTGATGATGTTGCAGGATGCCAGGTTGTTTTCCAGTTCCTGTGATTTGCCATGCAGGAAGGACTGCCGTTCTTTTGCCGCCGAATATTCCGCATTTTCAGAGAGATCGCCATGAGATCGGGCGACTTCGATGTCACGGATATTTTCAGGAATGGCCACATTTTTTATGTTGTCCAGTTCCTTTTTTAATTTTTCAAAGCCCTCTTTCGTAATGGGCATCTTTTCCATAAATACTCCAAACAGGTTTGGCCTTGCTCTGACGTGATTCTATTGTTCAATCCCGTTAAAGCGGGACGAGTTGTAATTCTCCCAAGCTTGCTGCGAAATTTTAAATTTCATTTCATACCTCGACAGCTCGCTTCGAGGTGTTTGGTCAACAGGCAGGAACTTCTTTTTCATAATTTCTAAACGAGAAGATGCGTCCTGTCAAGAAACATTTCATTTTGTCTTTCGTGGACATGCGATGACGGATCGCATGTAAATGGTGCGGAGATAGGCCTGTCAGGCATAAGTTGTTTTGTCGAACAGATTGTGTTAATGAACGTCAGTCATACATGGTGGAAAGGAAACATCTTAATAGTCATGCTCGATAAATATGACAGGGATATCAATTATCTTCGGGTTTCAATTACTGACCGGTGCAACCTGCGCTGCACATACTGCCGCCCCAAGGAAGGTTTTTCACTGAAGGGACATGATGATATTCTCCGTTACGAGGACATTCTTCGTGTTGTTTCTCAGGCCGTTAAAATGGGATTTATCAAAGTTCGTCTGACGGGCGGTGAACCGCTTGTCCGGCGTGGGTTTGTCGAGTTTGCCGCCGCTCTGAAAAAAATTCAGGGCCTTCAGGATATCAGCCTGACAACCAACGGTGCTTTGCTGGATAAATTTGCTGAAGGTATTTTCAACGCGGGTATTACCAGGATCAATATCAGCCTGGATTCTTTGGATGAAAAAAAATATTTTCAGGTAACCGGTGGGGGAAATATTGACGACGTATTACGGGGTATTGCTGCTGCGGAAAAAGCCGGTTTTGCGCCTATTAAAATCAACACAGTAGTTTTGAAGGGATTTAATGACGATGAAGTGCTGAATTTTGTGGATTTGGCCAGGAAGAAACCTTTTCAGATTCGTTTTATCGAAATCATGCCGATCAGTGAGGTGAATATTAATCAGCCGCAGGAGTTTCTGGCTGCGGATCAGCTGCTGAACATCATCGGCAGGCATTTCCAGCTTGAACCGGTAAACGGGAAGAAACACAAATCGGACGGTCCGGCCAGAATATTCAAAGTTAAGGGGGGGCGGGGAGAGATTGGCATAATCAATTCTGTCAGCCATCATTTCTGCGCCACCTGCAACCGTATGCGGCTGACCGCTGACGGCAAACTGCGGGTCTGCCTTCTCAAGGAAGAAGAAGTTGATCTGAAGGAGGCACTGAACAGCCATTGCAGTGATGAGGAATTAGCGGGTCTGATCCGTCGGGCGATATTGTTGAAGCCCGAAAGACACGACATGGACTGCACGGACAGACATTTGAAAAAATGTTACCGCGATATGTCGGATATTGGCGGGTAAAACTCCGTTGATGCAATAATCTGAATATGAAGTATAATATAAGTTAATTTTGTTGTTGCCACTGAAAGGGGAGCAGGTGACTGCCTGTCCCGAGAAACAGAAAGCTCTGCAGTTTTTGATAAGAGGGTGGCTACATGTTATTTGATCCGCTACAGGCCGTCTCCCAGGATCACTGGCTGGAAACAGAACCGGGACGTTATATATTTTCCAGGCAGGAAAAATT
>PHBN01000263.1 GCA_002840635.1 Deltaproteobacteria bacterium HGW-Deltaproteobacteria-1 | reverse complement strand
CCGGCAATGTTCGCGCCGGCAACATAATCACCTTTTCTACCATAGGCTTCCGCCGTATCAAAGCAGTTTTTATGAATGCTTTTCATAATCAGAAGCAGACGGTTGTCGACTTCTTCGCGTGTCCAGGAAAGTCTTAAGCTGTTCTGGCTCATTTCCAGGCCAGAGGTGGCCACACCGCCCGCATTGGCTGCTTTGCCGGGACCATAGAGGATTTTGTTTTCCTGATAGATCTTAATGGCATCCGGTGTCGAAGGCATGTTGGCGCCCTCAGCCACGCAGTAACAACCGTTTTTAACCAGCGCCGCCGCGTTCTTGCCGTTGATTTCATTCTGTGTCGCGCAGGGCAGCGCGATGTCCACTTTGATTCCCTGTTCGCGGATAACGTCCCAGACGTTCTTGCCTTCGTAGCAGGTGGTTCCCTTATATTTGTCAGCGTATTCAGAGATGCGGCCTCGTTTGACGTTCTTCAGTTCCAGCACGTAGTTGCATTTATTGTCGTCAATCCCGGAATCATCAATAATGCATGCTGTCGAATCGCAAAGCGAAATGACCTTGCCGCCCATCTGGTTGACTTTCTCCACCGCATACTGCGCCACGTTGCCGGCGCCGCTAATTGCCACAGTTTTGCCCTTGAAATCCAGCTTGCGGGTTGCCAGCATTTCCGCTGCAAAGTAGGTGGTGCCATATCCGGTCGCTTCGGGACGAATCAAACTTCCGCCGTATTCCAGTGCTTTGCCGGTCAGCACACCGGTGTGTTCATTGCGGATTTTCTTGTAATAACCATAAAGATAACCTATTTCACGCCCACCCACGCCGATGTCGCCCGCCGGCACGTCCGTTTCACCACCGATGTGGCGGAACAATTCGCGCATGAACGCCTGGCAAAATCTCATGACTTCGCCATCGGACTTGCCCTTCGGATCAAAGTCGGAGCCGCCCTTACCGCCGCCCATCGGCAGTGTGGTTAATGCGTTTTTGAAAATCTGCTCAAAACCAAGGAATTTAATGATGCCAAGGTTGACGGACGGATGGAAGCGTAAACCGCCCTTGAAAGGACCAATGGCGTTGTTGAACTGTACGCGGAATCCTCGGTTGACCTTTACATTGCCCTTATCATCCACCCAGGGCACGCGGAAGGTCATAGCTCTTTCCGGCTCGACAATCCGCTCATAGAGATTGGCTTTTACAAATTCTGGATGCTTTTTAACGGTAGGTTCCAGCGTTTCCATGACTTCTTCAACGGCCTGGTGAAACTCGGGCTGATCCGGATCGGTTTGTTTGACTTTTGCGATAACATCTTTAATGACTGACATGTTTTATTCCCCCTTATAAAATAGTTTTGTAATTTTACAGCTATCCGTACATGATGTTTTTCATCATAATTTAAAGCGTGTCAATGTTTTGCAACTCTTCGAATTCCATTACGGTGGACATGGCTTTATTGTCCACATCACAACCTTCTTCACATGCCGCGGCTACCGGATTTAAACCGCCGATGAGAATCATCCCGATCTTGTTCATGTCCACATGAGTCTGGCACACGGGACGTCCCGTATTCCCTATGGATAAAACTCCATGAATGCCGGCCCCGTCGAAATCATCCACCACGCGATCAACAATGTTTCTGCTTAGAGCAGGGATTTCACGGAAATTGGCCAGGATTTTCCCCTCGCCTTCCGCTGCCACTCGCGAAACAGAAGTCATCTTGCCGCGAATAAAAATTTCCGACGGGTCAAGTGAAGATCCTGCATAGTGAATCAGCTCAACAAACCTCAGACTTTCCCCCTTTCTCATCTGGAGAATGCCGCCAAACTTGGAATCGATGGGAATGCCGTGTTTGAGCAGCACGCCGTTGATCACAATGCTGCACATTGTGGCAAAACCAACTTTGCCTTCGGGCACAACGATGTCACCAAGGGTTTTTCCTGATAGTCCCACCGCCACCCGAGAACTGACGGCAAGCTTTTTTGCGAAAACAGGCTTCATGATTTTCAGCGCTTTGGAAAACTGATCTTTGGGGAAGAAAGAGATGTTTACCGGTACCAGACCGCGTTTCTTCTTGACATCGAATGTTGTTTTGAAGGACAGAACATCGATGCGTGAAATGGAGAGGCCGATTTTATCCTGTACGCGGGCGTCGCATATTTCACTTTCTCCCTTGTCGGTAATCATCCGGCCGTCACGCCGGCCCACCAGTTTGGTAAGTCCGCGCTCATCCATAATCTTGAGATGATATCGCACCGTTCGTTCGCTGAGCTGAATATTTTGTTCCAGCATCCGGCGGGCAATCACACGAGCGCCGAGCGGCTCCGCACTCTCGTTAAGTATTTTCAGGATCAGGATTACCCTGTGCTCAAGATCTTCGGGTTTATAAAACTCTTTCATGTTTTCCCCATACGGCAATCGGCAGCCGATTGCCGTATGCTTACTGACAAACAAATTTTTTGTCAAACAAAATTT
>PHBN01000262.1 GCA_002840635.1 Deltaproteobacteria bacterium HGW-Deltaproteobacteria-1 | reverse complement strand
GATGAAGAGCCCCTGCTTCTGACAATTGCTGAAGGGTTAAGCATCTATAAGAAATATTTCAATTTGCTGACGGCAACCAATGGGGCTGATGCTGTCAAAGTTTTAAAATCATCACCGGTTATTGATCTGGTTTTAACGGATTTGAGCATGCCCAAAATGGATGGGTTCGAGCTTCTGGCCTATATGAATAGAAATTATCCCAAAATCCCGGTGATCCTGATGACTGCTTTCGGGACGCCCAAGATCGAGGAAATTGTCAGCAGCATGGGAATTTACGGTTATTTGGAAAAGCCGCTTGACATTAATATTATTGCGGATAATATCTTTGCCGCGCTGGCCATCAAACCTGGCCACGTGGATTCCGCAACAAGAGAAATCAGCGACCGAGAACTGAATAAGACAAACTATGTGCCGGGTTTTTTTAACGCGAATGACTATAAAAAAACGATGCCGTAACAGTCTGTAAGCAAGGAGTTTCTTATGGGTGGAGATGTGCAAAAAGATTTTAAGCTGATTATCGATAATGAAGAGACGAGCAATGTTCCTGCGCCGGAAGCGGTAACCAAGGAAGAATTGCAGCGCTGGCCTCTTTTTGGTCTTTCCGTAGGCAGTTTTCTTCAGGTGATCGCGATGGAGCAGCAGACCTGCATTATGGAAGTTTATCTCAATACCAATAATACGGGTCATTTCTGCTTTGTGGAAGGAGAGCTGTACGACTCGGTTTGCGGCAACTTAACCGGAGAAGACGCCGCGATGGAAATGATTGCATGGGAAAATGTCCGGCTGAACATCAAACAGATCCTCAATACCAGCAGTGTCGATCGAAAAATCGACAAAAATCTTATGCTGCTTATGATGGAAAGTTCCAGGCGCCGTGATGAGGTGCAGGAGAATGGCGAGCACGCGAACCTGGAAATGGAAGATGTCGAGACGCTGGAAGATGCGGAGGTCGTTGCCGACGATATTGAGCGTACAAAGCTTGATACCTGCCTCAGCCTGATGAGCAAAGACATGGGTGATGCTTTAAGGGCGGCCAGCATTATTAATATAAGTGCCGGTAAGGTGCTGGCATTCTATAATGATGACCCTGACACCGCTGAATCTTTTCTGCGTTTGACCACTTTTATGAAAACCACATACAGCAACGAGACTCCGTTTGAACTGGGTGACCATCTCATCATGGATTTGAAAGATCAGCAAACCCTGGTGATCCTGATGATCGGTGAGTACCAGTGGAACATCATTTTTAATAATGTCAAGTGCAGTCTTGGTATGCTGCGCAATATTATCATGCCTAAAGTTATCAGAACTTTTAATGAAATGAACGTCGGATGAAACGTTAAGAAGGAGGCCCAATGAATATTCAGAAAGTAAATGTTTGTATGGACATCTTGAAAAAGGATTTAGGTGAGGGGTTTATTGCCTCTTGTATTATCATGACGGAAGACGGCCAGGTGCTGGTTGCCACTGATCAGGCCAATATCGCTGAAGCGACGCTGTTAAACGATGCCACCGCGTTTATCCGCAACGCGCTGAAAACCTATCCGGCGGAATTAGGCCAGTATTATTATGTTGATGTAGCCGGTACGATGGCGGTTTTGGTTATTCCGTTTGGTGATTACCAGTGGACGGTAACAGTCAACAAGAAGCAGGTTAAACTTGGACTTCTGTTGAATGTTGTGCTGCCGGCAATCATTAACGCTTTTGAAGATGCCGTTGTTTCTTAAGGTAGATAGGGGGAAAAGGGATCATGGGAGAGAAACTGGTTCGTATATTTGAAGTTGTTCAGGATCAAACAGGCCTTAAAGGCCGTATGGAGCTTGCCACACGGACGGGAATTTCGCTAAATAAGGCGACTCAAATGAAGGATACAGAGGAACTGATAAAAAAAATGAAAGATATAGCAAGTTCTATCCTTGAAAAAAATTCATAAATATAATAATATTATTCCAATAATTAGAGATTTTTCTTGTTTTATGCGTTCCCGTCATGTTGTATGTATTTTTTTGCAGAGCTTGACGGGAAAACAATTTAAGCGTTAATGTACATATATTTATATTACCTTATATTAAAAAACATTCTGAATGAAGGACTTACCTTATGATTTTAGGCCAAAAACAACTCGACAAAATAGATGACATTTTAACAGCCAATCTTATTGGGTCCGGCGTTCAGAGTGTGATGCTGATCGATACTGCCGGCAATGCAAGGTCAACGAGGAACTGCTGCTGGTGAATATATTTAATAACCAGATTTCGCTCGGTTTCCTCAGGCTGAAAATGTCAAAAGTTGTAGAAGAGTTGGTCGAATTATTAGTTTAGTAATGATAAAAATTTCAAATAAAGAGATACATGGTCGCATGACGGCTTTGGGATGTCAGGGGGTGCGGGTTTGGCGTTCATAAATTTAAAGGATAAGGTTATTCAAGCCAAAATAGTTTATTATGGCCCTGGAAGATGCGGCAAAACAACAAATCTTGAGTACATATACGATAAATGCCGTCTTCAGATCAATTCGGAGATGGTCACGGTTAAAACACAAGGCGACCGTACATTGTTTTTTGATTTTTTCCCTTTTGATATGGGGAAAATAAGCGGTTACGATGTTAAGATTCAGCTTTACACGGTTCCCGGACAGGTAAAGTATAACTCGACAAGACGGCTGGTATTAAAAGGTGTTGACGGGGTTGTGTTTGTTGCCGATTCCGCGGCAGACCGTAGAAATAAAAATATTATTTCCATCAAGAATCTGGAAGAAAATCTTAAACTCTATAATAAAAATATCCGTGATATTCCGCTTGTTATCCAATATAATAAAAGAGATCTTGCCAAGGAAGGAATTGAAATTCTGGATGTTGAAACATTGGAGAATGATCTGAATGCGGAATTGAAAGTTCCCTCATTCGAAGCCAGTGCCGTAGAGGGGGATAACGTGGTTCTGACTCTGAAAAAAATAATCTACGACACGATGTCGTCTCTGGAAAAGCAACTGAAACAGGAGCCCTGATATGAAAAACAATGAAGAGTCATCATTTCTTCAAGGAGTAGAAAGCCGTCTCGACAGTCTCTTTGCTGAAGGTACCCCCAAGATTGCAGAAAAAGACTCTAAACCCTCCCAGGCAACTGTTCAAAATGTTGCACCGGACATTAAAGAGGATATCCCGGAAATCCAGAACGTCAAAGAGCCTGAAATCAAAACAGAACCTTCTCCTGAACCAATTCAGGCAACAGATAAATCACAATTTATTTCTGAAATTGAAAAACGTTTCTCGGCGATATTTGGCGAGGAAGAAAAAAAAGATGTCTTTGCCGCTCGGGAAGTTGAAAAACCGTCTGAAATTACGGATAAAATTAAAGGGGCCGGGCTGGAGGAAAAGGTTTTGCTTGCTGAACCTCTGGAAAGTATTGCCCCGCCGCCACCGCCGCCGCCCGAACTTCATTCGCCTTTGGATGATCTTTCCCCGTTGCCATCATCAGAATTTCATTCAGCTTTGGATGATCTTTCCTCACCGACGTCTATATACAATTCACCCCTGAAAGATATGAAAAGTGTTATTTTGTCCACGGATAAAATGCCGGAGGCCAAGAAGCATACAATTTTACTTGACGATATTAAACGATACAGGACGTGGGTAGACAGTACCGACCTTCATGAATTTGAAGCTGCCGAAGAGGCTAAAGAAGTTAAGGAAGTTAAGATTCCGGAAGCCGTCGCAGAAGGTGTAAAACCTTCAGAAGGCAAACCTCTCCCGGAAGAAAAAACCCTTATAGAGAAAAAAGAAGAAATCAAACCCGTGGCGATTGAGCCTCCCCAGGTAGAACCCGTTCCCGTGGCTGCGGTTGCTCCTCCTGTTGTTGAAGAGACAGTTCCGCAGTTTATGGCAGAGCAGGCCGTTAAAGAAGAGAAAGAAACATTAAAGATTGAAGGTTTCGAGCCTGTCAAAGAAGAACCCGTTTCCGAGGCCCCAATCGTTGCTGCTGTTGTTGAGGAATCGTTTCAGCAGGAAACTCGGCCGGAAGCCCAACCGGAAAAAGCAATCAAGGAACCCGGGATCGCCGTCGTGCCTGAACCGGCTCCAATGGCAATAAGCCCATTTGGGTACAGTAAAAAAATGGAAGGTTTAATAGCAGCCATAAAAGATCAGCCTACTCAGGAGGCCTTTTCCTGCGCTCTGGAAGAGATTAAAAACATGCTCCAGTCTGAATTGGATGCCTTGAAAGAAGAAATTCGTTCCCTCAAAAATGCCCAGTGAAAAAAAGTTAATGTTGATCTTTTAAAGGACTGATGCTAATTAAATACCTATTAATACTGAGAAACGGAGTTTATATCTTTTAGCCCTAAGGCAACGGCAGGTATTCTGATCATGATAGTTTTTTGTGAGGAATGTGGAGAAAGGTATGTCATTGAGGCTGACGAGATAAGAGGTTCGGCGATGATTTTTATTTGTCGTGTCTGCAATGATATCATCCGTATTCCGGCGCATGAGAAACATCCGCATGAGAAACATCATAAACCGGAGGAAAAAGGGAAAAACAAGGCTGAAAAGAAAAGATAGCGCTTTTCAGAAAACAAGACCATAAACTCCCTGGCGAAGCGAAAAGAAGGACGTTTGAATGGACAATAAAATTGATTTGAATGATTTATTAAGAGAGAAGCGGGAACTGGATTCTTTTTTATCAGCGATTGCCAAAGATGAGGCATCACCTTCCATTCCTGTTAAAGACACCGTCCAGACGAAAGAATCCTCTTCTCCATCTGTGTCAGAGAATAAATCCG
>PHBN01000261.1 GCA_002840635.1 Deltaproteobacteria bacterium HGW-Deltaproteobacteria-1 | reverse complement strand
CGGTGCGTTATGGACAGGCGTCACGACCATTACTCTGGCAAGGGCAATGGAAAAAGCGATTGAAGAGAATCTTTGCGGGTTGTACAATCTGGTCAACAATGTCAGCATCTCCAAATATGACTTGCTTGTCCTTTTCAATCAGTATTTCAGAAATAACGGCGTTGCGATCCGCAAGGACGATGATCTGAAACTGGACAAGTCATTACGAAGCAAAAGGAAGGATTTTTCTTTTGTTGTTCCTTCCTATGAGCAGATGGTCCTGGAAATGAAAGACTGGGTGGATGCCCATTCCGATCTTTACCCTCACTACAAATAATGTCCGTGGAGTGAAAAAATGAAGGTAGTGACACTTATTGGTACGCGGCCGGAAATTATCAAACTGTGCCGGGTGATTCATGAGCTGGATCAGCACACAAACCATGTTCTGGTTCATTCCGGGCAGAATTACGATTATGAACTCAATGAGATTTTCTTTCAGCAGCTGGGCATCCGTAAGCCTGATCATTTTCTGAATGCCGTGGGTGAAAACGCCGCTCATACCATAGGAAATGTAATTTCGAAGGCTGATGATTTGCTTGCCAGGGAAACTCCCGATGCCTTTCTTTTGCTTGGCGATACAAACAGCTGCCTTTCCGCCATCGCGGCCAAACGCCGAAAGATTCCCATCTTCCACATGGAGGCCGGGAACCGCTGCTTTGATCAGCGGGTTCCGGAGGAGATTAACCGCAGGATCATTGACCACATCAGCGACATAAATTTGCCTTATACGGAACACGCGCGCCGCTACCTGCTGGCCGAGGGACTGAAGCCGGAAACGGTCATTAAAACCGGGTCGCCGATGAAAGAAGTCCTTGCCCATTACCGCCCTCAAATTGAGGCATCGGATGTTCTGGATCGTTTGCAGCTGATGGCCGGACGTTACTTTGTGGTCAGCGCGCATCGGGAAGAGAATATTGACAGTGCGGTCAATTTTTCTGATCTGATGGAAAGCTTGAAGGCCCTAGCGGATAAATTCAATTTGCCGCTGATCGTTTCCACTCATCCAAGAACCAGTAATCGCATGGAAAGCCTTGGCATGAAAAAAACGGATGATCGCATCCATTTTTTAAAGCCGCTTGGTTTCCTTGACTACGTGAAGCTTCAAATGAATGCCCGCTGTGTAATTTCCGACAGCGGAACGATTACAGAAGAATCTTCCATATTGAGTTTTCCCGCCGTGACCATCAGGCAGGCCCACGAAAGGCCGGAAGGAATGGATGACGGAACGCTGATCATGTGCGGACTCAAGGCGGAAAGAGTTCTGGAGGCGATTTCCGTTGCCATATCCCATTATGAAGGTATAACCCGGCCTTTCAATATCGTTTATGACTACGATGTGGAAAATGTCTCCCGGAAAGTTCTCCGTATCATCATGAGCTACACCGATTATGTGAACCGGACAGTCTGGAACAAATAACCCATCCGAAAGATGCACTGAAATAATATTCAATGGATAAATTTATTTTATGAGAATCCTGCTTCTCGTCGTATATTACCTGCCCAGTACCATGTCCAGTGCCAAACTGATTCATGATCTCGCGTCAGAATTCCATCGTCTTGGTCATGACCCGGTGGTTGTTGCCCCCGATGAAAGCATTTCGGATGACACGGAAGTTACCCGGGACAACGGAATTGCAGTATTACGGGTTCGTACCGGTAAAATAAAAACGGCGTCCAGAGTACTGCGCGGTTTCAATGAAGCCAGATTGTCAGCGCTCATCTGGGAAAAAGGGAAACGGTTTTTTAAAGACAACCCGTGTGATTTAATTGTTTACTATTCGCCCACGATTTTTTTTGGTTCTCTTGTGAAGAGATTAAAAAAGCTTTACAGATGCCCGTCTTATTTAATATTACGTGACATTTTCCCGCAGTGGGCGGTTGATGCGGGTGTTTTAAAAGAAGGGCTGGCTTACAGGTATTTCAAGTTGAAGGAGTCCCAAAATTACAGAGCAGCAGACATTATTGGAGTTCAATCGCCGGCGAATCTGAATTATTTTAAAGAGAATGGTCTTGATCGGCAATATCGGACCGAACTGCTTTATAATTGGGCGGCGCTGAAAGAGGACAATATTCAACCGGGGAATTACCGTGAACGTATGGGACTGCAGGGGAAAGTCGTTTTTTTCTACGGAGGCAATCTTGGAGTCGCGCAGGACATGGATAATATTATCCGACTGGCTAAAAATATCAAAAATGAACAAAATGTGCATTTCCTGCTGGTGGGTGACGGAAGTGAAAAATCCAGACTATCATCCGATATTATTTCAAGCCAAATAACCAATGTTACCATACATGATGCCGTGGGGCAGCAAGAGCCTCGACCGCAATTTGAGAACCCAGAATTTTCCGGGCAAGCTGCTGGGGTATATGTATCACTCCATGCCGATACTGGCCAGTATAAACCCGGGCAATGATTTGAAAGATATACTGGAAAATAATAATGCCGGTTTAGTTTGCATCAACGGTGAAGACAGTCTGCTGGTTTCCAGTGCCAGAAGATTGGCGGCAAGCGATAAGCTGCGCCGCCAAATGGGTTTGAACGCACGTGCTCTTCTGGAAGGCACGTTTTCGGTTTCCAAGGCTGCACAGCAAATGTTATCTCATTTTACAAGGATGGATTAACCCATGTCGCGCTTCCTCCGAATATTGATTACCGGCGCTACCGGTGCGGTAGGTCCAGTTGTGGTGCGGGCCGTTCACGACGCGGGCTATGCTGTCCGCACGTTGTCGCTGGACACGCCGCCTGTTGGAATCTGGCCTGATGGCGTGGAGGCTGTCACTGGTGATATTACCAATGCATCTGACGTGCGGTCTGTTATGGATGGAGTGGATGCAGTCATTCATATGGCGGCGATTCTGCATGATATTCATGTTTCTCCTGAAATTCGCGAAAAGTATCAGAAAATCAATGTGGGGGGGACAAGCAATATGGTGAATGCGGCGGCTGAGGCTGGTGTAAAGCGCATTGTTTTGTTCAGCACCATTGCTGTTTACGGACAGTCCGGCGGCCGAATATTAACGGAAGATTCAAAGCCCTGTCCTGACACATTCTACGCCCGGACCAAACTTGAGGCGGAGCAGATCGTCCTGAATGCGAGAGGAGCGGATGGCCGACCTTCGGGAACCGTTTTGCGGTTTGGTGCGATTTACGGTTCCCGCATCAAGGGGAACTATGAGCGCATTACACATGCCTTGGCGAATCATCATTTTATTCCCATAGGGCACGGATTAAACCGCAGAACGCTGATTTATGATAAGGATGTCGGCCGTGCCGTTGTGCAGGCCGTTTTTCATCCTGAAGCCGCAGGTAGGCTATTCAACGTGACCGATGGCAGTTTTCATACCATAAACGCAATTATCGAAGCGATTTGTTCGGGACTCGGACGCAGGCCGCCCCGCTTGTCATTGCCTTTAGAGCCGACACGAACGCTGGTCCGTTTTATGGAATCGGGAATCCGCGCTGCCGGTTTCAAGTCGCCGCTGACGGCAGAAATGATGGATAAATTTACGGAAGATATTGCCGTTGACAGCAGTCGTTTTCAAAAGGAAATCGGTTTTGTGCCACACTATGATTTAAAGACCGGGTGGAAAGAAACGATCCTGGAAATGCGTCAGGTTGGCGGGAGGCAG
>PHBN01000260.1 GCA_002840635.1 Deltaproteobacteria bacterium HGW-Deltaproteobacteria-1 | reverse complement strand
GAAAAAGAGGGAAAAGCCCGCCTCAACATCGGTTTCGGGTGTACCGGCGGCAAGCACCGTTCAGTTGTAATGGCCAACCAGTTCAGTTCTCACTTCCAGGCGCTCAAATACCTGGTGCACACCTCTCACCGCGATATCAATAAAAGCTGAACCTCGAACCTTCGGTCGCTGAGCCTGTCGAAGCGTTGATCCTTTTACATCAGCATCTTTTTCATGACGTTGTCTTCAATCCAGTGCGGGTCCCACCATTCCGTGGGATTGACAAACTGTCCGTTGACCAGAATGCTGAAGTGCAGATGATCACCGCCGGCCAGGCCTGTCAAACCGGTAAGACCGATTTTTTCCGTTTTTCTGATTGTCTTTCCGACAGCAGTTTCAATAGCAGAAAGATGCCCGTACAAACTGAACAATCCCATTCCGTGATCAATAATGACAGCATTGCCGTATATCCCGAGGGGACCGGCAAAAACGACGATTCCGTTGTTGGCGGCTTCAATAGGCGAGTGGACGGTCGAAGCAAGGTCAATGCCCAGGTGCACGGAATTGCCGAGGGACTTACCGCCAATCATGTAGGTCCGCTGATCTCCGAACAGGGCCATGGGTGCGGCGTTGCTCATCCGGACAAAAGTACCTTCCCACAGTTTTTTATTGACCGATTTTCTACAGATATCCTGAATGGTTTTTGTGTTTTGGTCACGCAGAGTCGTGTTGATATACGTAAAGATTTCTTCCGCAGTCTTTCCCTGCAAACCGGGTATCGACGACTGAAATTCGACTACGATCTTCTGGAGGAAGGTATTGCTGAGATTTACGCTGTCGGAGCGGAATCTCTTCGGTTTGATCGTGCAGGGCAGAGAAATCTTTGATACATTGCCTGCGTTGTCGCTGGCAAAGACGGAGATTCTTGTTTTTTGATTGGTGGCATCCAGCGGAACGGCGAAATAGGTTGCGGACATCGCTCCATTGTTCATCGGGGCCGTATAACCGGGAGCGAATTGATCGTCAACATAGACGCCTGTCGATTCGACCGGTTTGGAAATCCGGTAAGCGATAAAGCCTGTGCCGCCCTGGTTTATGTAATTAACGGGGTTGAGAATCGAAATTTGCGGGGGTATCGTGTCAATCGCGACCGGCACATCAAGGATGGTTTCATTATTGAAAAGAGAAAAGTCGTCGGCGGTTATACGGACAACAGCCGGACCGTTTTTCAACTTGAGATTTTCGGTATTGGCTGTCAGCTTGACAACCTTCTGCCTGGTTCCCTGAGAAGGGATGCTCTCCTGGGCTAACACGCGCGGCTGATTGTCCTGGATGATCTCCACCTTCACGCGGGACAGGCCACCGCCGTCATCAGAAAAAGTAATGCCGATGTCCTGCTGTTTGCCGATGGCGATGATGTTCCTGCTTAATGTTATGGTCGGTTTTCCCCTGTCAAGATAATTGGCAAAGTAAAGCCAGCCTGCCGCACCGGCCAGCAGGATAATTATGGCAATCATTATGTAAGTGCCTGTTCTTTTCATCTGTTGCTCCTTGATTTGTGGCATGAGTTATGTGACGGCTTTCATAATGACTTTCACTGCTCTTTGCAAGCAAAATATCATTTTCCCTTTTCCAGAAACCATTTGCACGTGAATTGATCCCGAAAGAGAAGACATAAAGATTCCGTTTTCAGGGTGACTGTTTGTTTGGTTGATGACAAAATTATCAGGTTAAAACAGCAGGCAAATAAAGTTTCAACGGGGCTGACGGAGAAATATATTTCCCATTGTGATTGTGGTTGCCAAAAAGACTTTATGCCTTGATCTTGCTGTGAAACACTGTTATATTCCAAAAAAATAGCGAAGTGATAACCATATGCTTGAAAATAAAAAAATTGTTCTGGGAATAACCGGAGGCATTGCCGCATACAAAGCGGCGGAATTGACCCGTACCCTCATCAGGGCAGGTGCGCAGGTGCGCGTCATCATGACGAAGAGCGCGATGAAATTTATAACGCCGCTGACCATGCAGACTCTTTCGCAGGGGGAGGTTTATACGGACATGTTTGCCCCGACGGACCAGTATGATATGGCCCATATTGCTCTGGCTGATTTTGCCGATGCCGTTGTGATTGCACCGGCTACCGGAAACGTGATCGGAAAAATAGCCTCCGGCATTGCCGATGATCTCCTGACTACAACCGTGATGGCGCAAAATAAACCGACCTTGATATGCCCGGCCATGAACGACAAGATGCTTGCCAATCGCATCGTTCAGGATAATATTCTCAAACTGAAAAAATACGCGTTCGTCGGGGAAAATGGGGTACGCACTTGCCCGGGCGGCGCATCAGCGCGGAGCAAAAGTTACGCTGATCAGCGGGCCGACTAAAATTCCTCCTCCTCCCGCAGATCAAATCATTTATGTGCGCACGGCGCTGGAAATGTACCGTGCGGTCATGGAACATTATGAAAAGGCAACAGTGATCCTTAAGGCCGCGGCTGTGGCGGACTACCGTCCGAAAGCGGAGGCCCGGGAAAAAATAAAAAAGGACAAAGGTTTGTCCGGAATCGAACTGACGCGCAATCCGGACATCATTGCCGCGATCGGCACAAAAAAGCGGAAAAGTATTCTGGTGGGCTTTGCCATGGAAACGCAGGACCTGCTTGCCAACGCACGGCAGAAGCTTCTCAAAAAGAATATGGACATGATCGTGGCCAACAGTCTGCGGGAAAAGGGAGCCGGTTTTGAAACGGACACCAACATCATTACCATCATTGACCGCAACGGAAAAACGATTGCACTGGAGAAAATGACCAAAATAGACGCCGCGCACAGGATCTTGGATCATGTTAAGATATTGAGCAGAAAGAAAGGTGTTCGCGTGAAACCATGACAGAGACCCTGTCGCCGTTGTCATCTGACCAGATTAGAAAAGAAATGCTGTCTCTGGTGAAGTCTGTGAAAGGGCAGGTCCTGAATGCGGAAAAACTTTATATTGAAGTTGACTGGAGAAAACCGGCGGTGAAGCAGAAGAGCCATCAGGCGGCAGCAAACGATCATGATGGGCAACTGGACGCCCTGGCCCGGGAAGCTTTGAGCTGTCAGCAGTGCTCATTGTCCGGAAAAGCTGGGGTCTTTTGCAGCAAAAACGCTTTTACAGACGGAAACCCCGATTACCGCGCTGCGCGGCCGTTTTCACATGTATGAGGGGATTAAGCTGATGCCGACCTATCATCCGGCATATCTTTTACGGAATCCGCCGGCCAAAAAGCAGGTCTGGGAAGATGTCCAGCTGATTATGAAAGAAATCGAACCCGGCAGACCGTCATGAGATCAACAACAGGTGCCGCCATGTTTAAAAAAATATTCCTCACAGTGCTGATGATTTTTATAACGGCGGTCGTCGCTGCCGATGCACAGGATAAGAAACCTGTGTTCCATGTAATGAACTTGGAAGGCGTCATTACCGCCCCTTCGGCAAAATATGTCGCCGAACGTCTGGAAGATGCAAAGCAGGCAGGCGCGGAAGGCCTGATTATTTTGATGGATACGCCCGGAGGGCTGGACACGGCTATGCGTGATATCACCAAAAGCATTCTTAATGCGCCGCTGCCGGTCATTGTTTATGTTTATCCGTCGGGTGCCAGGGCTGCTTCCGCAGGTGTGATCATCGCGCAGGCCGCTCATATTGCCGCCATGGCGCCCGGTACCAACATCGGGGCCGCTCATCCCGTGGCCATCGGTATCGGGGGAACCGCCGAGCTGGACAAGAACATGTCCAAAAAAGTTGAAAATGACGCGGCGGCTTATGCCCGAAGCATTGCCAAAATCCGCGGGCGGAGCGAGGAATGGGTTGAAAAAGCGGTGCGCAAAAGCGAGTCTATTACC
>PHBN01000259.1 GCA_002840635.1 Deltaproteobacteria bacterium HGW-Deltaproteobacteria-1 | reverse complement strand
AAACCCTCCCGGCAGCCTGGTGGAAAAGGACCCGAGAGGGGAACCAACCGGTCTGCTCGTCCACTATCCCGCGCTCTACCTTGTCAGAAGGGTCATTCCACCTCCCACAGCGGATGTGATGGCAAAAACTATCGACCATGCAGCGACGCTCTACAGCCGGGAAGGCGTGACATCGGTTCATGACAATTTCTTCATGGTGACCGGAATGTCAAGTGTTGAATCAGCACATCTCTATTTTAATCTGGCGGCGTCAGGACGTCTGCCGGTGCGCCTGAAAATCTGGCCGTACCTGCCGACACTTACCGACACGCTCGATGCTGTTTCGGAACTGTTTACCGGCAAAAAACCGAATCCGGCATCACCCCTATACAAAGTGGGTGAGATGAAGCGTTCGGATCCGTCATCATTTGAGCGGGTATGGGGAGGCTGCAAAATCGCGATTGACGGATCGGGACCGACGGCGGGCTGGTCCCGTAATCCAAATGCGTTAATGCTGCACTCGCCTTCGGAGCTGCGGCAGATGGTCAGTGCCATTCATCGAGCCGGGCAACAGGTAAGCGTTCATGCCGTTGGAAATATGGCGGTTCAGACAATGCTCGATGCATTTGAGGCCGCGCAGCAGGAATATAAACGTCCTGATCCGCGCCACCGCATCGAACATGCATTATGGCCCGGGGATGAATCACTTCACCGAATCAGGAAATCGGGGGTTGTCATATCAACGCATCCCCAGTTTATTTATGCATGGGGAGATCGCTGGGGAGAGGGGCCCAAAGTCCCTGAATTTGTCCCGCTCCGATCTTTTCTTGATCGTCAGATATCGGTAGCCATGGGCGCCGATCCGCCCGCCTTTCCTCTGTGGCAGCCCCAGTATGCCCTCTGGCAGGCCGTTGCCCGGGTAAGCAGTGGCGGAAGGCGATTCGCTTCTTCTGAATCAATCTCCATTAAAGAGGCGCTTCGCCTGCAGACGATGGGCAGCGCGAACGCCGCGTTTCAGGAGCGCGACCTTGGTTCGCTGGAGGCGGGCAAGCTTGCCGATATGGTCGTCTGGGATCGCAATTTCCTGACCATACCGACCGGCGAAATCCGCGATGCCAGGGCATCCAAGACGATCGTCGGGGGGAAAATTGTCTTTTCACGGGAATCTGCCGCTTTATGATTATTACATTGGCACCAGTTGAGTGAATGGATGACATCCATACCATGAGAAGAGAGACAAAAACCGGACGACCGGCGGGTGATCACCATTTTGTAAAAAGATTGAAAAACTGACAGCGCGTATCCTACAACGGGAAAAGCCCCGACCCAGGAAAAAACAAAAAGGCTGAATGAAGTGTTATGTCCCCCAAAACCCTCAAAACCAAGAAAGTCCGTCTGGACTCATTGCTTGTGGGGCGCGGCATTGCCCCAACGGTAGAAAAAGCACGGGCCCTGATCATGTCCGGAGCGGTAAGTGTCGATGGCGTCCGTGTGGATAAGGCCGGTGCGCAGGTCTTGCCGGATGCGCATCTTTCCAACAAGGGAGAAGACCATCCTTTTGTCAGTCGCGGCGGACTGAAATTAAAAGGCGCACTGGAATATTTCACGCTTGACGTGACGGGACATGTTGTAATGGATGTGGGAGCATCCACGGGCGGTTTCACGGATTGTCTGTTGCAGGCGGGGGCACGGAAAGTGTTTGCCGTTGATGTCGGCTATGGCCAGCTGGCGTGGAAACTGCGGGCGGATCCTCGCGTGGTTGTCATTGAACGCACCAATATCCGCCACTATGACGGTAAGCATCTGGATGAAAAGCCAACGCTGGCCGTTATTGACGTTTCTTTTATTTCGCTTAAAACCGTCATTCCAGCTGTGTTGCCCCTCGTCGATCCTACGGCCAGCATCCTGGCCTTGATCAAACCGCAGTTTGAAGCAAGGCGGGAAGAGGTAGGCAAAAACGGCGTGGTGGAAGACGCGATGGTTCACGAACGTGTTCTGGAGGAGATCCTTATGTTTTGCCGGTCAAAGGGCCTGGATGTGGAAGGGACCTGCGAGTCCTCTCTGATGGGACCGGCAGGGAACAAAGAATTTTTTATTTTGGCGCGGAAAACGAACTGAATGGAAATCAAACTTGCCAAAACAGCCGGGTTTTGTATGGGCGTGCGCCGGGCGGTGGACACGGTTCTGGATGTTGCCCAGCACGAAACAACCAGGAAAATATATACTTACGGTCCGTTGATCCACAATCCGCAAACCATTGAACTGCTGAAAAAACGGGGGATTACCGCCATCAGCAGCCTGGATGAAATCAAAAACCGCGAAAATGCCATTCTGATCATCCGGGCGCACGGTATTGCTCCTGACGAAAGAAAAAAAATCAAAGAAAGCGGTGTCAGAATCATTGACGCCACCTGTCCGAAGGTCGGTTACGTGCAGGCCATCATCAAGAAACACACGGCGCTGAACTACACGGTTATTATTGCCGGGGACCGTGAACATCCGGAAGTGGACGGCCTGTGGGGCTAC
>PHBN01000258.1:2627-3600 GCA_002840635.1 Deltaproteobacteria bacterium HGW-Deltaproteobacteria-1 | reverse complement strand
AACGCCCCGGGGTTTGCCGAAATAAACATCTCCGGTCAATTCTCGCAGGATCATGATGTCGATGCCCTGCACCAGGTTTTTTTTCAGCGGTGAGGCGTCTACAAGTTCGTCAAATACCACCACCGGCCGCAGATTGGCATAAAGTCCGAGCTTTTCCCGCAATCCGAGAAGCGCACGTTCCGGACGTAAGCTGTAATCCAGCCCCTCCCATTTCGGGCCGCCCACGGCGCCCAGCAGCACCGAATCGCTTTCGAGCGCAAGATTCAGGCTCTGGTCAGGAAAAGGTGTGCCGAAAACGTCATAAGCACTTCCGCCGATGAGTCCATCCTTCAACGAAATGCTGATATTTTTTTTATCCGTTACGACCTTTAATACCTTGATGGCCTCGTTCATAATTTCCGGGCCGACACCGTCTCCGGCAAAAACGGCGATTTTATATTCTTTGTTTGTCATGGTGGCCTCACTTCTTTGCGATATGTTTCATCAGGCCGCCGTCAGCGATGAGCTGTTCCATAAAGGGTGGTATCGGGCTGATCGCAAATTGCTGATCTGAACCTGACACGGTAATGGTTCCGTGTGCGCTGTCGATGGTGATTTCTTTCCCTTCGGCAATCGCATCGGCAAGTTCCTTCGATTCAAAGATTGGCAAACCCATGTTAAAAGCGTTGCGGTAAAAAATGCGTGCGAAACTTTTTGCCACGACGCATGAAATACCCGAGGCTTTGATGGCGATTGGTGCGTGCTCCCTCGAAGAGCCGCAGCCGAAGTTTTCGCCGCCGAGAATGATGTCGCCGGCTTTCATTTTTTTCACAAATTCGGGGTCCGCGTCTTCCATGCAGTGCCGGGCGAGTTCTGCCGGATCCGAGGTGTTTAGATAACGCGCGGGAATGATTGCGTCAGTGTCAATATTGTCTCCGAACTTCCACACTTTTCCTTTAAATATCATTTTCTGAGAATCCTTTTGTTGTTTTGT
>PHBN01000258.1:0-2537 GCA_002840635.1 Deltaproteobacteria bacterium HGW-Deltaproteobacteria-1 | reverse complement strand
CAGCAATCCTTCCTTCATCGCCTGCTTGTAAATAAGCGGTGTTGCCGGGACGACAATCAGCCTGACATAGGGCGCGGCTTTGCGATTTTTCAAAATCCCTGCAGCGATGCGCAAATCTTCAATCCGGCCGTTGGTGCACGAGCCGATCAGAGACTGGTCGATCTTTATGTTACCCGTCTGGCTGATTCCTTTGACATTCGAGGGAAGATGCGGAAAGGCAACCTGCGGCTCCAGTTTGCCGGCGTCGATTTCAATGATTTGCGAATAAACCGCGTCGGCATCGGATGCATAAAATTTGTAAGGCCGCTTGGCCCGTGGCTTAACATATTCTTCGGTGACAGCGTCCGGAGCAAAAATACCGTTTTTGGCTCCCGCTTCGATGGCCATGTTGGCCATGGAGAGACGGTCCGCCATCGGCAGAGCACTGATCGTCTCACCGGTGAATTCCATGGCCTGGTACAGTGCCCCGTCAACGCCGATGCGTCCGATGATATTCAGGATCAGGTCTTTCCCGGATACCCATCGGGGCATTTTACCGTAAACGACGAATTTGATCGAAGAGGGCACTTTGAACCACAGTTCACCGGTCAGCATGGCCGCGGCGAGATCGGTACTGCCCACGCCCGTGGCAAAAGCCCCCAGCGCGCCATAGGTGCAGGTGTGGCTGTCCGCGCCGATGACCAGGTCCCCCGGAAGGACAATGCCTTTTTCCGGCAGAAGCGCGTGTTCCACGCCCACCTGTCCGCCTTCGTAGAAATGCGTGATACCGTGCTCCACGGCAAATTCGCGCACGGTCTTGCACTGCTGGGCCGAACTGATGTCCTTGTTCGGTGTGAAATGATCCAGTACCAGCGCCACTTTATCCCTGTCAAAAACTTTTTTACCACCTGCCGCCCGGAATTCCCGGATAGCTATTGGCGCGGTGATATCATTGCCTAAAGCGATATTCACACGGGCGTTGATCAACTGACCCGCCGAAATTTCCGAAAGGCCTGTGTGCGCCATCAATATTTTTTCTGTTATGGTATTCCCCACGTTGTTTACTCCCTGATAAATAAAAGTGTTTCTTTAAAAAAGATGAAAAAACAAGAAGCTATCTATACATTATTTTTCAGCTTAATTCAACTTTAACCTTTTTAATATTATCTTTCAGGAACTCCAACCTGTTGAGCGCGTTAATGTAAGCCTTCGCCGATGCGACGATGACGTCGGGATGAGCGCCGCGCCCGACAACGGACTGTTCATTGAATTTCAGTTGGACGGTCACTTCGCCCTGAGCATCCGCCCCGCCGGTGATTGCATTGACCACATATTTCAGGAGCGGATAATTGGTTTTGGTAATATTGCGGATTGCGGCAAAGGTTGCGTCCACCGGACCGTTGCCGAAACCCGCCTTGCGCACGATTTCTTTGCCCACCTGCATTTCCATGGTGGCGGTGGGGATGGCGACGTTTCCGCTGACCACATTTAAATACACCAGATTATATTTGTCTTCACCCCGGTAGATTTCCTCATATAAAATTGCCTCCAGGTCTTCGTCATAGATGTCCTTTTTCATGTCGGCCAGGGTTTTCACCCGTTCCGCAACCTTTTTGACCTGTTCGTCATTTAAAATGTAACCCATTTTTTTCAAATGCTGTGCGATAGCGGCCCGTCCCGAGTGTTTGCCCAGAACGATATGGGTATCGCTGATGCCGACGGACTGAGGCGTCATGATCTCATAGGTGATTTTTTCCTTGATCAGACCGTCCTGGTGAATGCCGGATTCGTGTGCAAAAGCATTGGCACCGACGATGGCTTTATTCGGCTGCACCGGGACACCGGTGATTTGCGTCAACAGGCGCGATGTTTTGTAAATCTCATCGGTCTTGATTCTGGTGTGAAGTCCATACAAATCCCTGCGCGTGGCCAGCGCCATGACGATTTCTTCCATTGCCGTGTTGCCTGCCCGTTCACCGATGCCGTTGATTGTGCATTCCACCTGCCTTGCACCGTTGCGGATTGCGGCAAGTGAATTGGCGACGGCCAGACCGAGATCATTGTGGCAGTGAACGGAAATAACCGTATTGCCCATGTTTTTTACATTGGCGAACAGATAGGCAATCAGATTGCCGAACTCTTCGGGGATGGTATAACCGACGGTGTCCGGAATATTGACCGTGACCGCACCGGCGTCAATGACTGCCGAAACCATCTCCACAAGATAATCCCTGTCCGAACGGGTGGCGTCCATCGGTGAGAATTCTACATTGTCTGTGTAGGAGTGTGCCAGTTTGACGGCGGCAACGGCTTCTTTGAGCACCTGTTCGCGGCTCTTTTTGAGCTGGTATTTCAGATGAATGTCCGATGACGAGATAAACGTGTGGATACGGGGATGTGCCGCGTGCTTGATGGCCTGCCATGCACGGTCAATATCCTGCTTGTTGGCGCGCGCCAACCCGGCCACCTGTGATTTCTTGATTTCGCGGGCAATTTGCCGGACCGCATCAAAATCTCCTTCAGACGCGATGGGAAATCCCGCCTCGATGATGTCGACG
>PHBN01000257.1 GCA_002840635.1 Deltaproteobacteria bacterium HGW-Deltaproteobacteria-1 | reverse complement strand
CCGTATCGAAATCCGGGGATTCGGAAGCTTTGTCGTTAAAGAATATGGTTCCTACACGGGAAGAAACCCAAAAACCGGTACAAAAATTAAAGTTGAGCCCAAAAAGCTGCCATTCTTCAAAGTTGGCAAAGAACTCAAAGACAGAGTCGATAAGAAGATTTAGTAATCCTGCAAATGTTTCTAATAAAAAAGACGGGAACTTGTTAACAAGTTCCCGTCTTTTTTATTGTTTCTTCAGTTCCAAAACCGAAGGGATATCGGGATATCATCCTAAATTGGAATTGACAAAATCCCAGTTAATCAGGTTTTGGATCACCGCCGCAAGATAATCCGGCCGACGATTCTGATAATCCAGATAATAAGCATGCTCCCAGACATCAATCGTGAGAAGAGCTTTCTGTCCATGGGCCAACGGAGTGTCGGCATTCGGCGTTTTGGTTATTTTTAAATCTTTTCCATCCTCAACCAGCCATGCCCAACCGCTTCCAAACTGCGTTACACCAGCATTCTTCAGTTCTTCCGCAAACTTATCATAACTGCCAAAGGCGGCATCAATTCTGGCGGCGACGGCCCCCTTGGGAGATCCTCCCCCCTGAGGCTTCAGGCATTTCCAATAAAAAGAATGATTCCAGACCTGTGCGGCATTGTTGAAAATACCAGCCTTGGCCGGATCCTTTGCGGAATTGGCGATGATTTCTTCCAGTGTCTTCCCTTCCAGATCAGTTCCGGCAATCAATTTATTTATGTTATCCACATACGTTTTATGATGCTTCCCATAATGAAATTCCAAGGTATTCGCACTGATATAAGGGGCCAGTGCGTCTTTCGCGTAAGGCAGCTCGGGTAAAGTTACAGCCATATCTTGATCTCCTTTCTATAGTTATTAAGAATTAGTATAGGCAGCATGTGCGTTTTGTCAAATATTAGCGATCTGGAGGCAGCGATTCTGCTTCCTGATCCGGCGAGTTATTTCGCACAATGAACTTCATCAAGATAACTTGCACAAACATGAAAACAGAAAAGATCAAAGCAGGCAAAGCCGCTTCATGATTGAAAACATACATGGCAACGCCACCGGCCAATCCATAATTTTTCATGGTTCCTAAAAGCATGAGCGACGTGATTTTTGGAGGGGATATCTTATAAAACCAGCCGATGAGGACCAGTACGACACTGATCAAAAAGATAACACTAAACGCAAGAACGGACATAAGTGTGATTTCCAGGGGCCATTGCCTGATCAGATTTGAATTACTGGCTGCCAGAGTATAAAAAACAACAAAGAAACATAGGTTGGAAATGGTACTGTGATGCCGCATAATCCGGGAATCCCAGTTTCGATCAACTGCTATACGAGATATAATGAGCGGCAGCACAATCAAGGTGAAGAATAATATAATTAATTTATCGTAATGGACCGGGATAAATTTGAGAAAAGCGATGCCAATCAGCGGCATCAGAATAATTGCACCAACATAAGCTCCGGCAAAGCCGGCCAGGGTTAACATTTTATCGGCCCTCAGCTTCATTCCCAGAGGCAGGACTGCCATCGCAGGAGGAACGGCGGCAACCAGAACCAGGCCGATCCATAATTTTTCATCCCTTATAAGGAAAATGCTTCCCAGGATAATCAGATTTCCCAAAATCAGATAGTTCATCAGGTTGCCCCAGAGGGCCCCGGGAACAAGCTTTCTTGGCTCATTAAAAAAACCGCCGGGAAAACGAAGCAGTGTCAGTGTTTGTGCAATCATTAATGCAGGCAAAATCAAAAAGGAAACCCCAGGCACGGCCTGCGGAAGATAGATTCCCGGCACAACGGCCAAAATAAAAAGAAGATTGGGAAATGATGTAAAAATTTTAATCACCGTCACCGTGCTTTACCTCCTCGGTACGGAGAGTTTTTTAGCCACGAAAACCACGAAAAGAAAACAGATATTCAACAGGACAATCATCGCACCGGCCGGCAGATTCATCATGAAAGCCATAACAATTCCGAAAAGAACGGCCCCGACAGCAAAACCAACCGCGGCGGCCATCGTTTTCCGGAAACTCATGGACAGCTGCAGCGCGGTAAGCGCGGGCAGGATCAGCAGTGCGGAAACCAGCATGATGCCGGCAACCTTCATGGCCAGAACGGCGGCAACGGCCGTCAGCAGGAAAAGAATAATATTAATCCGCTTGGTTTTGACTCCCATGCTGTAGGCCAGATCCTGATCAAAGGTGAGCGCGAAAAGATCATCATAGAGATAAACGACCACGGCCGTAACAACTACAAATACAATAAAGGCAAGAATCAGTTCGGTGTTGTTGACCGTTAAAATATTTCCAAAAAGATAGCTGAATAAATCAACGTTGAATCCTCCGGATAAACTGGCCAGGATAATGCCAACCGCAATCCCCATCGAAGAAACGATTCCGATGGCCGCATCCGCATTGATCTTACTGGACGACGTTAATTTGTAGATAGCCAGGGAGGAGATGATCACCAGCGGAAGTGCCGCCACGGTAACATAAAGGGGGCTTACACCGATTAAAAGGACGACCGCCACG
>PHBN01000010.1:28834-36727 GCA_002840635.1 Deltaproteobacteria bacterium HGW-Deltaproteobacteria-1 | reverse complement strand
CGGCCATGGCGCTGCAATTACAGACGGACAAGAAGCGGACCTTTTGCATTGCCGATAAGCGTGAGTTTGAGTCCAAAGCGATTGAACATAACAGGCGCCTGAAACCAAAACACGAACCGGACTTCGACGAAGGCTATTTCGACCGCTGCCATGAGCCGATTTACAAAACATCAACCGCCCGGTTCATCACCTTTACCACCATCGAAAACATCTGCCGCAAAGAGATTAAGCGGATACTGGAACAGTAAGGCGAGAAGGAATAATCCCTCATGAAGATCATCAACTCCTCCCCCCTGATTGCCGCAACGTATTTCCTGATGGATAAAGAGGGCGCGGAGGTAATGTTGCTGGTACTCAAGGGAACCTGGCGCATAGAAGGTGGAGGAAAACTTTCCGTGGCCGATGGGCAAATGCCAATTATCTCCGAGCCGATCTATCGCGGCGAGCCGGACAAGTCGAGCCTGATCTACGACACGGATGTGGTTCTTGAAAAACCCGGCACGGACTGCGTGCTCATCGGCCATGCCCGGGCACTGAAACCCCGCCTGGCATATGTGGATGTCACCTTTGGTGTCGGGCCGGTCAAAAAACATGCACGGGTGTTTGGAGAGCGGCAATGGGAAAAAAGCATGCTGGGCGAATCCATTGTGAAAATAAGGCCTATCGAAGAAATTCCCCTGATCTGGGAAAACGCTTTTGGCGGTTCCGATACCAGTTGGAAAGATTCGTCCAAACACGAATTCTGCCTGGAAAATCCCGTTGGACGGGGTTTTCTCGCCAAAAAAACCGTTATCAATATCGATGGGCAGCGCCTGCCGAACATCGAAGACCCGGCCGACCTGATCAAAAATCCCAAGCAGCATCCCAAACCTATCGGATTCGGCATGATCGCTCCTTACTGGCAGCCGCGGGCATCTTATGCAGGAATGTATGACGAACGGTGGCGCAAGTATATCAGTCCGCTTCTTCCTGACGACTTCGACACAAGGTTTAACTTGTCGGCTGCGCCCCCCCTTTCGACGAAAACGCATCTGAAAGGAAACGAGCGGGTGCTGGTGGAAGGGGCCTCGAAACACGGCAGGCTTTTGTTCGATCTGCCCGGGATTACCCCAAAAGTAAAGGCCAGACGCCGGGGCTATGAAGGCGATTTGCCGATGCGATTGGACACCATTTTTGTGGAACCCGACAATGAACGCATCATTCTGACCTGGCGCGGGGTGTGGAACATCCACGGTAAGGTGCATCAGCTTATATCTGTACGTATTGAAACATGAACACAGGCGTTTCGACAGGCTCAGCAACCGGAAGGGGCCAGGAACAACTCCGTGCTGTCATCCGCTACAGGATGTGGAAGATTTTCAAAGCGAAAGAAACGTAAAAAAGATTTGCCGGTGAACACCTCCCCTTGTCCCCTCCAAGGGGAACAAAACAAAGGAGGTCTCTCCAAAGTGGGACAGGTAAAAGGCAGCCGCATCCAGAGGGGAACCACCCCCTAGCGCTCTCGAAAGGAGGATATAATTACCTAACCCACGCCTTGCAATGCCCTGTAAATACAATTTGACGGCGATGGTTGGATGTGTTACAAAAATTCAGCCGCTTGGATCACGCTCAACAGACTGAGACGGTAAAAGAAAAAAACTGTCTGACAAGAGTCTTCCTCACGTTGCGGAAGACTTTTTTTTTGGGGGAATTTAAGGGAACACCATGATGAAAAAAAAACAATCGCTCAATTTCGCCATTATCGGCGCAGGAATGGTCGGAACAGCCATTGGATTCCTTTTGAAAAAAGCCGGCCATAATATTGCGGCCGTCGCCGACCTCTCCCCTGAGCATTTAAAAAGAGCGAAAAGCTTTATCGGCGCACCGGGCTTTCGGAACACCGCCGACGCGGCTGATCTAGCCGACTGCCTGCTGATTACCACACCGGATGACCGCATAGAATCTGTCTGCACCGCTTTAGTAGCCGACTCTTCCGTCCGCAGGAAAAAAGTATTTCACATGAGCGGAGCGGGAGGTCTTGATCTTCTGGATTCAGCCTACCGTGCCGGGGCTGCCGTCGCCAGCATTCACCCGCTGCAGAGTTTTTCTTCCATCGAAAGCGCGATACAGAACATTCCCGGCAGCTATTTCGGCGTGACGGCCTCAAAGGGAGCAAAGAAACTCTCAACGGACATTGTGCGGGATTTAAGTGGAATCCCCCTTTACATCAAACCGGATCAGAAGCCTCTTTATCATGCGGCAGCCTGCATCGCGTCGAACTACCTCGTTTCCCTGATGAGTGTCGTCGAGGCAATTTACCTATCCATCGGTTTTTCTGAAAAAGATGCCCGCAAGGCCTATTTGCCGCTGGTCTATGGCAGTCTGAAAAATATTGAAAAACAAGGCTGTAAAAACGCTCTGACGGGGCCGATTGCCCGCGGCGACTCCGGAACAGTCAAGAAACACATTGAAGCTATGGTCCGCCACCTTCCCGACCACTCGTCTTTGTATGCGAACATGGGAATGACGGCGGTAAAACTTGCGCGTCAGAAAGGTACCCTGAATGCCGCGCAGGCAAAAATCATTACAGACCTTTTGAAGGGAGTTCAACATGAGCACACAAAATAAAATCAGCCGGAAAACCATTCTGGACATTAAAAAGATGAAAAAGCAGGGAGAAAAAATAGCCATGCTGACAGCCTACGATTTCGGAATGGCCTCGATCCTGGATGACAGCGACGTTGACATCCTTCTGATCGGTGATTCTCTGGGAATGGTTGTACTGGGCTACGACTCGACACTTCCCGTTACCATGGAAGACATGATACGCCATACACAGGCGGTCGTCCGTGGTTCCAGCAAAGCCCTGGTGGTAACGGACATGCCGTTTTTGTCCTACCAGGTATCGCAGGAAACGGCCATTGCCAATGCGGGACGCTTTCTGAAAGAAGCCAACGCCCAGGCGGTCAAGCTGGAAGGCGGCCGGGAATACGCCGATGTCGTCCATAAAATGACATACGCGGGAATACCTGTTATGGGGCATCTGGGTCTGACACCTCAATCGGTCCACCAGATGGGCGGTTATAAGGTGCAGGGCAAGAATAACGAGGCCGCCGAAAAAATCATGCAGGACGCAAAAATTCTGGAAGAGGCCGGCGCTTTCTCTCTGGTGCTGGAATGCGTGCCGGAAAAACTGGCGGCGGATATTACTGCAGCTCTTTCCATCCCTACAATCGGCATCGGCGCGGGTGTTCACTGTGATGGGCAGGTTCTTGTGGTGAACGACATGCTGGGCATTTATGATAAGATAATACCAAAATTTGTCAAAAAATACGCCAATCTGAACCTGGAAATAAAGAAAGCCGTCAAGAGCTATGTCCAGGATGTCAAAACCAGCGCTTTCCCGGATGAAGAACACAGTTTTAAATAGGCTATTAAGAAAAGCCTATAGGCTATCAGCTATGTACTATGAGCTCGAGTATCGACAAACTGTTTTAACATATGCTCATAAGTCCTGAGCAGAATATCCGGCTCGACGAAATAATCCGGTTTCTGATCAAAATGGTTTTTCACTAGTTGCCTTGCTGCCTGCTCGATGCTGCTTTCCTGATGAAGCGCCAGAAGCAGCTTGTCAATCATCTGGTCCGCCGCGGTCTTGCTTCTTGCAATAGAAGCTTGACCCGGCAGCAATGACATATTCGTCACGATAGGGGATGGCCGCCGCATCTGACGGAAACAGGGCCTTCAACTGTGGAACGTAAGCGGAAATGGAGCAGGAGGAATGACCCGGCGTATCATGGATTTCGATATGCCTGTTTCCCAGGTCGATTCGACTGCCCTGCCCCAGCGTTTCTCCCTGAACGTCGTATCGCCACTGCCAGTCAACCAACGACAGGTCATCCGCGCTGCCCCGCACTCTGCGGCATACCTTCAGCGTATAGTCATTAATGATGGCGACCGCTTTGGGGTTGTTCAGAACCTGCCAGCCGCGGGCTGATGCATAAATCGTCATATGGGGCCATTTTCTTTTTAAAAAGGGCACAACGCCGACATGATCAAAATGCGAATGGAGAATAATGATATGTTCTATTTTATTTGCGGATATGCCAAAGACATCGATCTGCCGGAGCAAATCCGGTATTATATAGCTCATACCCGCGCTGATCAGGGCTGATGACTGACTGCCCTCCAACAGGTAGACACACGATTCTTTCGTGCCCAAAAGCCAGAGTCCGTCATTAATCTGCCCCGGATTACTGATTCTCATTTTCTTTGTAATATGTAATGACCGCTTTTTTACGCAGCCTGGCCGTCAATTGAGAAAATATTTCCGCCTGTTTCTGCTGTTCGAGATGCCGGGCTATTTTATCTTTGACCTCATCAAGACCGACAGTTTTCCCGGGATTGTGCCCCAGAACCTGAATGACGTGGTGGCCGAACTCCGTGGACACAACCGGCCCGATTTTGTCTTTCTCCTGCGAAAAAGCCGCGTCTTCAAACGGTTTGATTGTCTGGCCTCTCTTTATTTCGCCCAGATCGCCGCCGTTTTCCTTGCTGGGACAGTCGGAATTGTTTTTGGCAACTTCCGCAAAATCCGCCCCCTCCACAACCTGTTTGCGCAGGTTTTCTATTTTGGCCTTCTTCTCCGCTTTTGTTTTTTCATCATCTTTGGGATCAATCGCAACAAGAATATGACGGACATGGACCGTTTCCGGCGCTGTAAACTTATCCTTGTTTTCCGAGTAGAACGCACGGATTTCTTTATCCGTGGGCTTTCCCTTGTCGCCAACTTCCAGATCAACCAGTTTTTTTATCTTGATGCCCAGCACAATTTCTTCTTTTGAGATCTTGTTCTCCCTTAAGAAATCCTCAACTTTTTTATTGGGCGGCAGGTTTGTCCTGAAAACATCGATGGCTGTCTGAATCTCTTTGTCCGTAACAGCTATTTTCTTGTTGTTCACTTCGTTGATCAGCACCGTGCGCAGGATAAACTCGTCTATAAGCTGTTTTTTCAATCCTTCCTCTGCTTCTTTCTTCTTACCTGCAGGGATCTTTTCTTTCAGAATATTCAGTTTTTCTTTGACCATTTTGGCCAAATCATCTTTTTTTAAAACAACCCCGTCAACAACCAGGACGACATCTTTGGGAACGGCGGCGACAGGAGCAACAAGATATGGCGAAATCGCCTCCTGGTTTTCAATAGCGGGAGACTGAGCTTCTTGCTTCGTTTGGGCCGGCTGTTGAGGAACTACCTTTTCAGCCTCATCTTTCTTGCCGCAGCCCGTCGTCACACCCAGCGCAATGGCAAACAATATCACCAGGACATTTTTCTTGAATATTTGATCCATGAATTTTCTCCCGCAAATTATTGTCAGATATAAATATGAATTGAGCTATATGCGCAAGCATCCCGGCAAGTCAAGCAGATTATCCTTTAATGCCGACACCTCCGGGATCATGTATGCATGCGAAGATAGCTCAGGATGCTTACGGCATTTTCTGTTTTCGGAATATCTCCCGCAGGCAGAGAGCCGGAATATTTCATATCGGACATCTCCAGAATATTTTTTAATGCTGAAATCATGCTGACTTTCGGATAAAATTCCCTTGTCAAAAAATTGACGAGCTTCAGTGTCTCAAAACCGTCAAACCATCCGTGAAACTGTCTTTCACAGGTTTTCTGATCCTTTACATTGCCGCGGATCTTCGGCCACACCAATGGGAAACCACGGAGCGTTAAAAAAGATTCCAGACCGGGATCAATATCCCGCGCCATGTCAAGAATCCGGCTTGCCGACAAACTGAAAGATTGATTCATCAGGTCAAGCCATTTTTTCAAGATAGAGAACACCCGGGGATCATAAAGATCATTGCCGGAATTATCATCCCGCGATATTTTTTCAACCGCCGCCCCCGTGCCGAAGGGAACCCTCGTGGAAATGCGCGCGGACGGATAGACAACGGTTTCGCGAATCCTTCGGATCGGACCGATTTTGGCCAGCTTGTTTAGAAAATAAAAATCTTCTCCCGCTTCGCGGCGGTTCATTCCCCGCACGGCAAGGTAAGCGTCGGCCTTCGTCACAATGGTCGAACCGATCGAATGAAAGGCGTAAGGTGACCGGGCATACAGCAGCCCCAGCACCCAGTAGCGCAGGAATATTTCGTAGAGGCAAATCGCCCTCCTCCCTGTTTCATCCGCGGGAATATTATGTTCATAGGACACAATGCCGGTCTGCGCTTTTCCCGAAGACATCGCCTTTCGGACAGATGCTAAATAGTCCGGTCCAACCACGGTGTCGGCATCCAGGCTGATCATCAACCGCGGCTCGTCGGCGGAACTTTTCAACACGCGCAGTGCCGCATCCATGCCTATTTTGCGGGCCATCCCGACGCCGCCTGTGCGGGCGGAAATCTCCAGGCCGTGAGATGACGCATCGATATACCCAAGCCTTACAGGCCTTTCTGATATTTTCTTTATTGCAAATAAAAGATCATCAGCCGGCTGAAATTCCGGGAAGGCTTGTCTGCTGATCAATGAACCGAGAAGGCTGATGGTTTGCCTGTTATTGTCTTTATCTGCGGTCGGTGCGTCTGTCTTGTTGTTGATCACGCAGAGGATCAGGGTTTTTTCCAGCGACGCATCGGAGTTGGCGGCAAGCGATGCCAGCGTAGTAAAGAGGAGATCCTTTTCCGCGTAGGCCGGAATCACGACAACCTGAACAATGCCTTCAAGATTACCGGACTGCAGGGTCCAGGGAGGCCCCGCCGCGTATCTCGTGAAGTAATCATTGAGGAGGGAATCTTTTTTCATGACAGGACTTTTAAAACACGGCGATGCAGATCTGAGTAATTGTCGCCGGATACCCATTCAATCTTCACGCCTTTTTTTTCCATTCGCCGAAACCACGTCATCTGCCTCTTCGCGAACTGGCCGATGGCGATCTGAAGTTTGGAAGTCATCTCCTCAATCGTCATTTTATGTTGCAGATACATGGCAACATAGCGGTACTCCAGTCCAAAACTATCCAGCCTCTCCCACGACAGACCCTGCGAGCGCAATCGTGACACCTCTTCAATCATTCCCTCATCAATTCTTTTTGCAAGCCGCTGGGCAATCCGCCGCCTCAGGACATCTCTTTCCCAGTGAATGCCAAATATCCCGGCATTCACAAAAGGCTTCGCCTGCAGTTCGCCAGACGAGGTTTGCCGGGCTTTTTCGATTTCGATTTTTCTGATCAGCCTGTCGCGATCGTCAAGATCGGTTCTGTTGTGCAAGGCGGGCTTCAGGGCGAGAAGGATTTCCTGAAGCTCTGCCTGCGTCTTCCCGGCCATTTCATCTCTCAGGCGCTCATCGGGCAAAGCCGCGGGAAGGTCATAATCGGTCAGCACGGACTCCAGGTAAAGACCTGTGCCGCCAACCAGAACCGGCAGAACCTGTTTATTGTGCAGCGCAGTGAATATCTCATAAAACCGCTTCTGGAATTTAAAGACATTAAATTCCTGCTCCGGTTTGATGATGTCGATCAGATGAACGGGAATCTTTCCTTTTTCCGTTTGGTATTCGGATAAATCCTTTCCCGTACCAATATCCATGCCCCGATAAACCTGGCGCGAGTCAGCCGAGATGATTTCTCCGCAAAGATCAGCAGCGAGCCGCACCGCCAGAGCTGTTTTGCCTGATGCGGTCGGCCCCAGTATGACAACCAGGTTCTTCTTCATGTTCTTATTCTATGTCGCACTAAAAAAAATGCCCCGGGAGACGGGGCATTTTCATTTAAGTTAATAATCAGGTATGATTATAGTGGTTGAACATTTGCTGCGCTGGGCCCTTTGTTGCCCTGTTCAACATCGAAACGAATTCTCTGACCCTCATAGAGAGTTTTAAATCCCGTTCCGGCGATCGCACTATAATGT
>PHBN01000010.1:8818-28801 GCA_002840635.1 Deltaproteobacteria bacterium HGW-Deltaproteobacteria-1 | reverse complement strand
AAAATTTTGTTCCCGCAGGCGAAATGCCTTCAGAAACTAAAAAAACCGCGCGAATTCTTTTCTTGATTCAAGAATTCTCCGCGGTTAATTCCCTTTTTTACAAAACGCTTTAAACACTACAAAATACCTAAAAAAACTGCCGTATCTTTTTCGATCAGCCTCAGCAATCGCAATCTGGTTCAGACTTTAACACCATTTTTATTAAAATCAAGCTTTTTTTCATGAATATATTGACTTAAACATTTTGCCAGTTGAGCTTCGCGACCGGCATAAAAATGATCCGTTGCCTGGATAACCTTCATTTGTGCATGAATATATTCAGCATTTTTCTTTAATTCATCCGCGTCACAAAACGGGTCGCTGTCTCCGCAAACCATGAATCCAACTGTATTTTCCAGTCCACTCCAGTCGAAATCAAAATATTTCTGCGGAGGGGAAACAAAAATGGTGGAATGGATCAGTGCAGGCCTGTCTTTCAGCAGCCGGGAACCCACCCACGCCCCGAAAGAATATCCTGCAAGAATATTTTTTTTCACACCCCGGCTTTTCATATATTCACACGCCGATAAGATATCCTGTTTCTCTCCCCTTCCCTCGTCATATTTCCCGGTGCTTGCCCCGACGCCGCGAAAATTAAAACGAAGGGTTGAAAAGCCATGATCTGTGAATACGTCACGGATGGTTTCCACAACGTTGTTGTACATGGACCCGCCCATGAGCGGATGAGGATGGCAGATCACAACACCGGCTTCGCCCACCCCTTCCCGCCATAAACCTTCAGAGTCGAACAAACCATTTTTCCAGGATACTTTTTCTTCCACAGGCATTGTATTTAAATGGCTCCCGCGCGATGGCACGCGCACCAACTCCCTTCCCGGTAAGGTTTAAGCGAAGGCTTCGCTGTTTTACAAAGATCCGTTTTATAAACGCAGCGGTCTTTGAAATTACAGCCCGCATCATCTGATTCCCCCGCCTCACCGCGAACCGCCACATCACGTTTCTTGCCGGGCAAATCACAGGACGGCATGGCCGCCAGCAGCATGCGCGTGTAAGGATGAAGCGGCACGCGATACAGGTCATTCTTATCCGCCAGTTCGACGATGTGTCCCAGGTACATCACGGCAATCCTGTCGGACACATGGCGGATGACATTGAGGTCATGGGAAATAAACAGGTAGGTCAGTCCGAAATCCTTCTTCAAATCTTTGAGCAGGTTTAAAATCTGCGCCTGGATCGAAGCATCGAGAGCAGAAACCGGTTCGTCGGCAATAATCAGCGAGGGTTGAAGGGCCAGCGCACGCGCGATACCGATGCGTTGTCGTTGACCGCCGCTGAATTCATGCGGGTATCGTCCGGCCTGCTCGCTGTTCAAACCGACTTTGGTCATCAACCGGATCGACACCTCGCGGTTTTGTCTGCGGTCGCCCATGCGATGAATGGTCAGAGGCTCCTCTATAATACTGAGCGCGGACTGCCGGGGATTCAGCGATGAATACGGATCCTGAAAAATCATCTGGACACGGCGGCGATAGGCTTTCAAGTCATCGGGCGAAAGACCGAAAATATTTTGATCCTTGTAAATTACGCTGCCCCCGTCCGGCTCCTCCAGCCTCATCAACAGCTTTGCCAGCGTTGATTTGCCGCATCCGGACTCCCCGACCAGGCCCAGGGTCTCCCCCTCAAATATCTGCAAATCAATTCCATCCACAGCTCGCACAATCCTGGGACGGCTTTGCAGAAATCCTCCCCCGATGGTGTATTTCTTTTCCAGTTTCTGGATGTCAATTAAAACGGATGCCATATTAATTTTTTACCGTTCTTTCAGCAATGAAGCAGGCCGCAAAATGTCCCTTTTCAATTTCCACCAATTCCGGTTCGGCCTCGCGGCATATATTTTCGGCAAGATCGCAACGCTCGGAAAAACGGCATCCGGAGGGAAGTTCATAGAGACTGGGAACCGTTCCACGAATCGTTTTTAAACGGGCATCACTGTCAGTAGCCATACCGGAACAGCCGGAAGGCCGGGACTCAATCAATCCTCGTGTATAGGGGTGCAGCGGATTGGCAAATAAGTTTTCCACATCCGATGTCTCGACAATTTTACCCGCGTACATCACCGCGATCTTTTGCGCCGCCTCGGCAACCACTCCCAGATCATGCGTGATCAGGATGACCGCCATATTGTTTTTTTCTTTCAGATTAGAAATCAGGTTTAATATTTGCGCCTGTATCGTCACATCCAGCGCCGTGGTCGGTTCATCGGCCAGCAGCAGCCGGGGATGACACGACATGGCCATTGCGATCATGACACGCTGCCGCATCCCTCCGCTCAACTGATGGGGATAATCTTTTACTCTTCTCTCCGGCTGGGGAATGCCGACTTCGTCTAGAAGCCCCACACTTCTGGTCAGTGCTTCTTTTGCCGGGACATTCTGATGCAGGCGGATTGCCTCGGCAATCTGATCGCCTATGCGCAAGACGGGATTGAGCGACGTCATCGGCTCCTGAAAGATCATGGCGATGTCGCTGCCCCGTTTTTTCCGCATGGCTTCTTCGGGCAATGACAATAAATCCAACCCGTCAAACAATATGCGGCCTTCCGCAATCTGGCCGTTGGCTGGAATCAGCCGCATGATGGAAAGTGCCAGCATGGTTTTGCCGCAGCCGGATTCTCCCACAACACCCAGCGTTTCACCGGCATCAAGTGACAGGGAAACACCGTCAACTGCACGGATATCGCCCCTGGTTGTCGAAAAAACCGTTTTCAGATTTTCAATGGATAGCAATGGCTGCATATTATCTTTTTGCGCGGATCTGCAGATATTCTACAAGCAGACGGACCGGCATGCCCGATGCGCCCTTTGGAATATAAGGTTTGTCTTTCGTTGTCCAGGCAGGTCCCGCGATATCCAGATGCACCCAGGGATAATCGCCGACAAACTTACTGAGGAATGCCGCTGCCGTAATGGTGCTTGCCACTCTCCCGCCGGTATTTTTATAATCGGCAATGTCGCTCTTAATCATCTCAGAATAGCTGTCCCATAACGGAAGCTCCCAGACCCGCTCACCTGTAGTTTGGGCCGCACTGCTGATTTCTTTTTTGATTTGCTCGTCTTTTCCCAGCATGCCGATCACATCTTCGCCCAGCGCGATGATGCAGGCACCGGTAAGTGTGGCAATATCGATAATGGCCGCCGGTTTATACCGCAACGCATAAGACAGTGCATCGGCAAGAATCAGTCTTCCTTCAGCATCCGTGTTCAGCACTTCTATTGTTTTTCCGGAATAGGATTTTAAAATATCACCCGGTTTCAGGGCACCGCCTCCGGACATGTTTTCCGTTGCCGGAACTAGGCCGACGATATTCAGCGGCAGTTTCAGGTCTGCCGCCGCCATGACAACGGCCATCACCCGCCGCTGTCAAAGGTCAGGCCTTTGCCCACAAGCGCGATTGGAGCCTCACCTTTTTTCCCTCCGTTGTATTCAAGAATGATAAGTTTCGGAGGCTGGTGGCTTCCGGAGGCAACTCCCAGCAGCGCATTCATGCCCAGCGCTTTCATCTTTCCTTTTTCCAGCACATGGCAGGATACATTTTTTCTTTTGGCGATTTTTCGGGCATGATCGGCCATGATCGTCGGAGTCATATCATTGGATGGTGCCGAAACCAGGTCACGTGCAAAACAAACCGCGTCAGTAATTATATTGGTTTTCCTGACTTCCCCAAGAATCATCGCATAGTCGACAGGCGCAACAACGATTTCCAGATTTCGCATTTCTTTGAGTTCGTCGCGATTGACCGTTTTATAGGGGGTATATTGATAGAGCCCCAGTTTTACCCCCTCGGCCACTGCTGCAGCTAATTTTTCTTTCCAATCCGGCAGCAGACTCCAATCCATGGCCGTGGCCGCATCCCTGATATTCATGCCTCGCAGATGCTGCATCACCCGGGCAAAAGCGCCCCGAACTTTTTCCAGGTCCAGCTCTTTTTTCTTTCCGAGTCCCACAAGAGCGATTCTTTCGGCCGGAAACGTTCCCTTTGTATAAATCACACACACCTGGGAAGATTTTCCTTCGAAATCACCTCTATTTACGACATTGTGAATCAATCCGCCAGTTTTCTGATCAATTTCCGCAATCAGTTGTGAAAACTTTTTCTCGCCCTCACACATACCCAGTATGGCAGCCTGCGTTTTCGTCTCTGCAAGATTTCCCTTTTTAACCGTAATATTCACATGAACCTCCCTGAGAAATAAACCATAAAACACCATCAGATTTTCACACATAGCATATTGAAAACAAAAGTCAATTATTAGTCCGGGCGGCAGCTTGTGAAATCGATTCAGTTCTCCCATTGGTCGAAATGACAACCGGTCTGAACGCGTGACCTGAAAAAGTTATGACATTCATCTT
This sequence comes from Deltaproteobacteria bacterium HGW-Deltaproteobacteria-1, assembly GCA_002840635.1. Lineage (GTDB taxonomy): Bacteria > Desulfobacterota > Syntrophia > Syntrophales > Smithellaceae > UBA8904. The sequence continues at coordinate 24,391 of PHBN01000010.1, read as the reverse complement.
TATTCCCATACCATGTCATTCCGTACAAGCGAAGCGCGATCCGGCTTGTGCCCTCCAGGGTAAATCCAGAAACATAAAGAATGAGATTCCCCGTGGGCACTTCGCGGAATTGACACTTTTGATAATTTGACACAGTCTGTCCGTGCGAATAACTTCTTTATTCAGCGTGCAACATAATAATATCCCATTCAGCAAAGGATAACGAACAAGGCGATGGCCGTAAGAAGGATGACGCGGAGTTTTGTAATGTCTTTCATGTTTCCCTTTATGGTGTTGCTTGAGACGGACTGAAAACCATCTTTGTCGCCCGCTGGCGGGGGTGGCGCAAAGCACCGGGGGTGGAGGGGTTTAATATGGGCAGCCGGGTTATACGTGTGGCAAGTTCCCTATTTTCTCATTACTGAAGGGAAATCGCATTGCGGCGAAGGCTGTCACAAATATTCTTCTGGGAATCTTTAAGAACAAACTTCAGATAATTGATGTTCTTTTCAATGGAATCTTCATAGACATTGCCGTCGATATTCCAGCGTTCTTTGAAGTGGTGATTCATAAACCGGTTGACATTGCCGAATTCGTTTTCAAAACGCGATTTCGTCCGTTTGTAAAAACTGACCGTTTTTCGGAACAGATCAATCTCGCTGTCAAACCCCGGCACGCACCCTTCCGTAAATTCGTCGTAAAGCAGAATCAGTTTTTCCAGGTACAGCCGGTCGGCCATCTGGCCCAGCAAATCCGCTGTCCCCAGCATTTTGCCCAGCAGGGCGATATTTTCCGAACGGAACGCCTGATCGTTAATCATCGTATTGAATTCCGTGCAGCTGACGATATCACGAAAATTCTTCATCTCCCCGGCAAAATAATGATTGCCGGTAAAGTAGTTTTCAATGAACTGAACGCTCCTTTGAGTATGAATGAGCGTGTACTTGGCTCCCGTGCCCCTGAGGTCATCGACGGACTGAATATAGCCGGTATCGTGCATCAGCGCACTGATCAGCCCCAGGTTTATGTCTTTCTCAGAAAAACGGACCCCCTGAAGCGACGCTCCATGCATGAGGCGGACCATCGCCAGAAGGACCATCATCGTATGGCGAAAATCATGATAATACGTATTACAGGCCTGATAACCGGGATAGGCACCGGCATAGAGTTTCTGGATATCCCTGAAGCTCTCGATAAACTCATTCTTCCTGAATTCCGGCTTCATTGAAACCGCAAGATGAATAACTTCATTGAGCGTAGCTTCCGGATTTGATGAATCCACCAATCTCGAAAGCTGGAACACCCCTTCCATAGCTTCCCCCTGCCATCGACCTAATGCACTTACGTTAACAAACTTTTATGAATTATATTATGCTCTTTTCATATACGCATAAACAAAAAAAATCACTATCTTTTTTTATGCATATTTTCCGTAATCATCAAATACATTGACAAAAATCAACATCGCTTTATAATTCAGTTGTACAGAACGATTCATGAATAAGGGCATAAAAATGCGCAAGTTGTTCCTGATCATCGTTTTGATCCTGGCCGTTATTCTGACGGTCAAATTCGATCTGTTGACCGCGGCAAAACTGGGTCTGGAAAACCTGTTCTATAAACAGGATATCCAACGAATCGGCAGCTTTCATATTCTTGTCGAGGTGACCAATCCGGAAATTGAAAGGGAGGGACTTACCCGCGAGTCGATCCGGAAAATCGTGGTTGACGCGCTGGAGAAATCCGGTGTCAGGATTATTCCTGATGAACTCTGGCAGAAAACACCCGGCAGACCATCCCTGAACATCTGGGTCAATGCCCTGCCGGCAGTAGGCCAAAAAGGCATCTATCAGTACATGATCAACCTCGCTGTGACCAGAAGGGAGGACGACGCAGGCGTGCCATCTATCCCGCAAAAGGACAAAGTGATCTGGTCCACGTCAGAACTGGGAAAGGACGACGTCAAGGCTATCCGGAATGAAATCACCCGGCTCACCGAAGAATTCCTGAAGGCGCATTCGGGGGGATAAAATCGACATTATGCCTTCCTGAATAGATGATAGAATTCTTTCAGATTCATAACAGGGGTGGTCGATAAGAATGAACAACCCCGCAACAAGCTACGGGGTTGTTCATTTGCCATCATTAAATTAATCTCAACACCCATTTTTTTGACTTTTTTTCAGCGATCCGTAGCGTTGTGATTGCCGGTGAAATTCACCCGGCAGTCGGCATCGCCACCGTTTATTGCGATATCCACATTCATTGCGTCGTTGTAATCAAGCACAATGCCCAGCGGTGTGGCGCATGTACCTGCAGAAGCATATGCAATAATTGTTGCACCTGGATTTAACCTGTTAGCCGCCTGTGTAATCTCAGAATTGTTGTTTACCTGTCTGCATACACCATTAACCCTGAAATCACGGGTTCCGCCCAGCCTGTTCCATACTCGGTAATTTTGACAGCCCACATAGATTGTGGTGGAACACGTACTGCTGCCCTCTGCATTGCTGACATTAAGAGTAAATGTATTTGCACCGGGTGTTGTCCTGGCGCTGGTTGTGCACGACCCGCCGGTTGAATTGGAGAACGCGCCACACGTGCCGCCCGGAGCACCGGTCCATGTGCCATTGGCCGGACCATTGTTTATCGTCCAGGTAAGCACTGTCGTATTGTTGTATGGAACAATGCTCGGATTTGCCGTTAGCGTACATGTAGGCGGAGCTTCTGCTTGATTCACTGTAAAGGTCTGTCCGGCGATGGTTATCGTACCGGTTCGAGCCGCGCCAGAATTGGCGGTAATGCTATAGGTTACCGTATCGCTTCCGGTGCCGCTTGCTCCGCCGGTCACCGTAATCCAGGCGTCATTGCTCACTGCAGTCCATGAACATCCTGCACCTGCCGTCACACCGACGGTTTGACCAGCGGCGGCGGTGTATGAATGCGACCTGCTTGCCGGACTTATTGAATAAGCACAACCAGAGGCCTGTGTTACTGTGAAGGTCTGATCCCCGATAGTAATGGTTCCGGTACGAACCGTGCCGGTATTTGCGCCAACGCTGTACGTCACTGTTCCGTTTCCGGTGCCGCTTGCTCCACCGGTCACCGTAATCCAGGCGTCATTGCTCACTGCAGTCCAAACGCAGCCGGTGTTTACGGTCAGTGCCACTGTGTTGCCAGTGCTTGCGCCCGCGGTATGTAAACGGCTGGTGGGATTAATGACAACAATACAAGGAACAGAACAAGGGAAAGATATTATAAAATTGCTTATTAATATGTTTTGTAGCGCCCCCCCGGTGCCCTCTGTAAAACCGAAAATCATTTTATTGAAGTTTGTGTGGAGAGCCGGCGTAAGCTCTATTGTTCGATCAATCTGTGGCGTGGAAGCGCTGTACGCAGCTTTAACATTGTTACATCCGGTGCAATCTATCCATGCTTTTACATTATATTCGTAGTTCCCATTTGTATTGGTCGTTGACGCGCGCGTAACCTCGATTCTAAAAGGATGTTTTGCGTTAGTATTGAGCCAGGTGGATGACCCTGCCTCATAATATCCGCGGGATCCATCGGCAGTGCTATCAGCCGTTGCCGAATTTCTTGGAACCGCAGCACTTCCCCAAGTGCCGGCACCATGGATGTTATTATCATAACTTATATTGGGAACACCGGTGCAGCAGTTCGACCCTGGATTGTCACCCCAGAATATCAGAGCCATATGGTTATTGTTAGTATCGTTTCTTCCACCATCGCAAGCGTTTGCAGAGATGCCCGTATTAGCATATTTGTCAAATTCAATGGCCATTTTAGGGGGCTGTAAACCCAATCCATCTGTAGTATTACCTTCGCCTGCATAACACATTAATTCTCCCCCGGCGCTACCGCAAGTTGATGGTCCTCCTCTTTTTGTCTTATCATTATTGGCACCGTTCATTACGGTAAATGTAAAACCATCACCGTGTGTACCTGTATAAGTATCCTCAAATTCAAAATAAGCCCGAAAACCACAACCAAAGTCACATTTACCACCACTGCATTGGGCAACAAGATTATTCGTGCCCCCATACCACAAAACACCGCATGAATTGCCAACACCATTTCCAAGAGTTGCCGTATTATTAACAGTATCCACGCTGACAGCGCCTGCCGTCGACGGCGTGGCAGTAAAGTCAGCTATGTTATCAGCAAAGGAAATTGTGTATGTTTTCGGCTGTACATGAATATTTGCATCCCATGTATATGTCGTAATGGTTTTTTGAGCCCCCCAAACGATTGAAGAGATGGCCAAAATAAAAAATATTATAAAAAATACTGGTTTCCTTTTCATATTTTTACCCCTTGATTAACCCTTTAACTAATTCCCAAATGTTGATGTTGATCTCAGACCCAAACTCTTTCCCATGTATATCGGTGTGCCAGGGATTACGCTAGCAACAGTAACTGGAAAAGTTGGGGCAGGTGCTCCTGAAATGGCTTGGATGTTCTTCAGTGTAACTGTATGCGGACTTACGGATGTATCAATAATTCGTTCATCGTATGTGTACTGTGAGATTTTTGATGTTTCCTCCACGAAGATGCTACCTCTTCGAGGGGGGAAGATTTTAGCCGACAGATCATCAGTATCCGTAATATTCAATACTAAATCACCACCAACATTGGGTGCCGGTTCCGTTGAGGTATATTGATAACCAAGATAAAATTCATCTCCTATAATTGTTGCACTTGGTAACGGCGTGCTTAAAGTAAAGGTCACCGCCGTGCCGTTGGCTCCCAGAGTATGTGTTGGGGTGGGAGGGCAGTTACTGCATCCGGTGTACTGCAACACCATAGTTCCCGACCAGGCCGGAGATCTGTCTTCATCCTTGATCCTGAGATAACCGCTGGCGGGGAAAGTCACCGGTGTTGTGTAATCTGTTGTTTCTTCATTTTCCGAAATTCTCGGCACATCGCCTGGTAGATAAAGGGTAATTGAAGTTACGCCAACCGCGTAAACCGCTGTTGTATAAAACCAATAGGGATAAATTTCAACCGCGCAACTGCCTTGATTATTCGGCATGGTGAATGTTTTACCGTTTAGCTCAACCAGTTTTGAATTTTTGTTCGCAGCCCACTTGTATTCACTGGCCGCGATGCGGATGCAGGACTCGCTGATATAAAAGGCCTTGGCTGCTTTCTGGGCTTCCGCCTGATTTAGCGCAGACGTCATGCTCAGTGTATACAATCCCGCACCAATAACAGCTATCACAACCATCGCAACAATGATCATGATCAGGGTTGCCCCAATTTCAGAAGATATTTTTGACAAATGTTTTTTGAAAATATTCATAGGGTTTCGTCATCCTAATCAATTCAGTTTCGGAGCGTTTAATTTGGTACCCTGCCGTGGATTGATCGTCGTATTAAATCTGATCGTGTTGCCGGAACCATATGTCAGAATGAGCAGCACTTGTATTTTTGCTAAATTATTGACAGTGCCATCAGCCTCAAGACTCCAGGTCGCATTACTAAAATTTTTAAAATCAAGAAAAACATCAGCTCCCGTATATGGATTTAACACATTATTGATCAAAACCTGTGAATCAGCACTTCCATCCGCATTGATGCTTATCAGCAAAATTTCGCTGCTTGATTTTTGAAGAATGTATTCACATCCAACATTATTCTGACATGATGGTGGTGAATAAGTTCTGGTGTACCGAATTTGATTGCCACTTATGCTGCTTACATGGGTTACACCAGTCAATTCTTTCTTGATTCTGGCCATCGCGAGCTGTGCCTTCTGGGACAATTGGGTGGCTTCGCTTGCAAAAAGATATTGCTCCACGCCTTTAATCAACCCCATACTCAGCCCGACAGCCAGTATTCCCATAATAACCAGAACAGCAATGACTTCGATCAGTGAGAAACCGTTTGCATTTATTTTTTCTATCTTATTCATTTCCTGGCCTATTGTGTAAAAATGGCAAACACGTTTTGATCCCCGTCAACACAAGTAACCTGCAGATGTTGCGCTGCGGTTGTATAGGTTCCGATCGTGGTGGAAAGGGTGCACGTACATCTGGCAGAGCAAGAAGCCTGAAATGCCGTCCATTGTGCAACATCCATTCCCGCATCCACACGCATTCGGTAATCACTGGTAATTTCTTCCATCCTCTGGATCAAAGCATACTGTTTTTTCACCTGCTCGGCCTGGATAGCGCTGCCAGTGAACGATCTGCCGAAATACGCCAGAAATGCCACGGCAGCAATCGCCATGACGACGATGACAATGATCACTTCGATGAGCGTAAACCCTCTGGTGAATTTCATGGTATGAATCCTGTCACGGGGGTTACAGTTATATTTTTTGAAGAAGAACCACTACTTACAGTTATAATTAAAGAAGCGCTTAATTTCGTATTCGTTGTTGAATTCGAGTAAGCCGAATAGGGAATGCCGTAATTATCAAAAAAGACTGTAAAAGGGGTTACAGCAATTTTTTTCCTGCTCAGATTGATGGTTCGATCATTATCAATATATTGCTCATCATCAGGTAGACGTATGTAATTACTGGCATTATCGGGATTGGCTCCATAAAACAACCAATATTTACCATTCGCGCTCTTGACGCCCCAGATGATGTCGCCCGAAGCATCGGGATTGTGGTTCATCGCCATCGTCTGCGCATAACGCAGATGGTTTTTTAAAGAGTCGGTGCCTGTATAGACTTCCGCGTTTAAATTGATAGAACGGCTGACGGCAACGGCTACCAAAATCCCCAGGATAACCAAAATGGCTATGATCTCTATTAAAGTAAAACCATATTCTTTTTTAGACGTTTTACGCACAAACTCTTCCTTAATATATTGCACCGTATCTTAAAACGGATCGGATGGATCCGATCAATAAAACAGCAAATGCAATGGCCATAATCGTAAGAATCAAGACAAAAACTAAAGCAACCGGGAAAGATATAATAGACTGTAGAATGTAGGCATTAACCAGAATCAATATTGCATGAATAATCATGGCATATTGCACGAAAGTCGTTACCTGAGGGCGGTAGAGAATGACGAAAGCAGCGGAAATCAAGAATAAAGCGTTCGCTATAGTGATGTAGGGTTGAATTTTAAGCCATGTATTTATGTTTTCTTCTTTTATAACATCGTGAAAACCCCACAGGGCAACCACACCCGCCACCAGGTAGAAAAAACCAACCATAAAGAGAAGAAAGGCACATTGTTCATAGGACGTAATGCGGTCGGAAAATGTACCTGGTGCATCCGGATTTGTTGTTTTCGATCGGGGGAAAAAACGTCGAATATTAACACCGGCATTTTGGTTATCTTTTTCCACTCTTGCCATAACCTGAACGACAAGGGCATCCGGCGGATTAACCGAATGCAGATTCCTTATGTCTTCAATGAGATCTGAATACTTTTCCATATTGTGCCTTCTATAACTACTTACTGAACAATATACAACTCTGCCCGCAAAATAGTCACAAATTATTTTTCCAGCATTTGCTTAATGTTTTCCAGCCCGCGGTAAATGCGCATCTTAACGGCGCTGACAGAGTCGCCCGTTATGTTCGCAACTTCTTCAAAGGTCAGGTCCTGAATAAATTTCAGGATAATGGCTTCCCGTAAATCGACCGGAAGCTGCTGAATGATTTTTTCCAGCCTGATCATTCTGTCATCAGAAAGTCCGTCGCCTTCGCCTCTTTCATTTCCCTGCGTCTGAGATTCCAGCACGGAATCAGCCGCTGCCAGATGTGAAACGTCCCGGGCATTTTTCTTCAGATGATTTCGAATGAGATTGATGCCGATGGTGTAAAGCCAGGTGAAAAATTTATTACTCTGATCAAACTGCTGGAGCTTCTGATAAGCCCTGATGAATATGTCCTGCGTCAGGTCGTCAGCATCTTCTCGGCTGCCCGTCATCCGGTAAGCCAGATTAAAGATGGGCCCTTTATACGCCTCCACCAGCAGAGCATACGCCTGCCGGTCCCCGCTCAATACCCGCGCAATGATCTCTGACTCGGTCTTTTGATCCATCATTATTATTCACGTACAGAGAACCGGTGAAATAATAGTTACAGATGGAAATATTCTGCAACTGCCACACATACTGTATATTTTTTTATGTTATTATCGAAACTCATGAATATCAAGTAATTTCAAATAATATGGTAAAATATTTAGACAAATAATCTCAAAGATAGTAAGTATAATTTTATATATCAGGACAGACGGCAGACTAGGGAGGCACTGAACTCTGGTGTAAAGTTATTTCATAATCAAACACTGTGAGAGACTTTTTCGGGTGCGATTTCATCAAAGGTTGTTCTTCCGATCCATAATGGACGGAATGAGTATGTCAATTTACTGATCTTATGCTGACAAAAGAAAACGGATTTGCACTGCCTTTGCACCGGAAGTTTCCGGACAGAGACAAATACGCGTTTACCTTCATATCCTTATTTATTGTCTTGTTGTCTGTTTACTCCAACAGTTTCCATGGAGATTGGCACTTTGACGATTTCGCCAACATAGTCCTTAATCCGCATATTCAGATTCAATCATTGTCTTTTTCAGAAATAAAGCAATCGTTCACCGGAATTTATCAGGACAGATTGCTGCGGCCATTTTCCTATTTAAGCTTTGCGTTGAATTATTATTGCGGCGGTATGAATGTCTTTGGGTTTCATGTGGTCAACTTTATCATACATTATCTGACTGCTGTTTTTCTTTTTCTATTTATCCACAACACCCTGAAACTTCCTCTCATTCATGAGAAATATGCGCTGATCGCCTATCCGGTCGCGTTACTTGCAACGTTTTTCTGGGCATTAAATCCCGTTCACGTAACATCGATCACCTACATTGTGCAAAGAATGTCCTCCATGGTTGGATTATTTTACATCATGTCCATGTACTTCTATCTAAAGGCAAGGACAACTGAGAAAACCGGTTCTTCAATCTGCTATTTCGTTGCCTGCGCCGTGGCTGCTTTAGTCGCGGTGCTGACCAAGGAAAACGCGGCTATGCTGCCGGTGAGCATTTTCCTGTTTGATTTGTTCTTGATTCAGGGTCTAACAAAAAACAACATCATCAAATCCGTTAAAATTTTAATCTTGCCTCTTTTGCTGATTGCCATTCTTGGATTTGTTTATACCGGCGGTTTCTCAAATATTCTAGATGGATATGCAGGTCGTAACTTCACTTTGGCACAAAGGCTGCTCACCGAACCACGAGTTATTTTGTTTTATCTTTCTCTTTTGTTTTACCCCATCGGTTCTCGTCTGAGTTTTCTATATGATATTGAAGTTTCACACTCCTTGATTCAGCCCTGGCCTACTTTACCGGCTGTTTTATTGATTTTTATCATCATAGGTTTTCCCTTTTATATTGCCAGAAAACGACCTCTTGTTTCTTTTTGCATCATTTTCTTTTTTATTAATCATCTCCTTGAAGGATCCTTCATTCCATTAGAATTAATCTATGAACATCGCAATTACGTGCCATCGATGCTGCTGTTTGTTCCTGTTGCTGAATTTGTTATCTTCACCATTGATTATTTTTCGTATAAAAAAATGTTCCAATATATTGTTGCTTTCAGTGTCATCGTTATTATCTTCGGATTGGGTGACATGACCTACCGGCGAAACGAGATTGTGTCCAGCGAGTTTCTGTTATGGATGGATAATATAGAAAAATCTCCCGCTTTAAGCCGCCCTCATACCAATATGGGATTGTTCTACCTGGAACGCGATCAGCAGGAAAAAGGACTTTATCACTTTCAAAAGGCCATTGAATTAAATAATTTTTCCAATGCTTATGTGCGTGACATACAGGACCAGAATTTAGGAGTATATTATTTTCATCAGGGAAATTATGATCTCGCCCTACACTACCTGGAAAAGGCTGCCAAAAACATAACGCCCGACCTTACCAACCGGATCTTCGTAGCCAGAATAAAATTATTAAAAAATGAATATTCACAATCTTATGCTTTAATTGAACCATTGCTGAAAAAACACCCGGACGATCCCAAATTAAACGAATTTTTATGCCTGATTTTGTTAAAAGAAAATAAAATAAGGGAAGCGGATATTTGTGCAAAATCCTTCCTGAAAAATAACATATCCAGCACTTTCCCGCTCAAGATATTAGCCGAGGTTGAAAAAAGAAAAGGGAACATCAGTTCCGCGATATTATACTGGAAACTATACCGGAACTCCTTTCCGATCGATCCCTATGTAAATTTAGCCTTGATTGAATTGTACAGTGAAGCAAATCAAGAAAGAGAATTGGATGAAGAACTGGCCAAATTATTCTGCCTGAAAAAAACCCTGCCTATAACCGCTTATATCAATGAACTTTCCCGTGATCCAAATCTTCTGATTTATGTGCCGAATGTCGACAAAATCAGGAAAATTGTCAAGGCCCGCAGTACCATCAATCAATAAACATTATTGAGGCATAATCCATGTACCGGTAGCGGTATATTCTTCATTAGCATCTGCTCCGTAGCTGTTTACTTTTATAAGTACATTCGTTCCTGAACCGGTCAGAGTCACGTTCCATATATCAGGGGCAGTTCCGATATCCACAGCGCTGCCGGAAGTAAGGCCGGCAGTTGCGATCACCTGTGAACCACCTGTCGGCATCGAACCATTGGACATGAAATATTTCCCGTAAGCCATATTAAGCGATGATTTCATTTCCGCCACTTCCGCCTTTGCCGCTGAAATTTTCGCCTGAGATGCTACGTCCATGTATTTTGGCACAGCTACTGCGGCCAAAATCCCCAAAATGACCAAGACAGCAACGATTTCGATTAAGGTGAAACCTTTTTCATTTCTCATGTTTTGACCCTGCAAATCAAATAATTTGATTTTGGATGCACCAAAGCTGCGGGGATTTTAAACCCCGCAGCTATTTGGATGGATCTCTTCATTTGCTTTTAGCGTTCAGTAATAAAGTTAGAACACTAAAAATTATTGCGGCAGATTCCAGGTTCCGGTCGCATCATAACCAGTAACGCTATTATAAGTGCTAACCGTTATATTTGCATAGGTTCCAGTAGGACTCACATTGACTCCCCATATATCTGGAGCTGTTCCCATTGTTGCACCAATACCAGACGCTGTAACTACAGCGCTGGCGGTTGTTGGAGCACTGCTATTAGACATAAACAACTTTGCGTATGCCAAATTCAACGTTGATTTAATTTCCGCAACCTGACCTTTGGCCGCTGCTTTTTTAGCCTCTCCCTGCATGTCAATGTACTTTGGCACTGCCACCGCCGCCAAAATTCCCAGAATCACCAATACTGCAATGATTTCAATTAAAGTAAAACCTTTCTGATTTTTCATTGTTTCCTCCTGTTTGTTTTCTTTTATTTATCTTAAGTCAATTTTAATTCTTTTTACATCATTACTCATATGCATTTACCCGGCCATTACTAAAAATTATTAAAATCTTTTTTCTTGTAATATTCATATTCTTATTAAGCTATTGATTTTAGATACTTTTATTTTATTCGATAGCCCTCCTTCCGTGTTTTTTTTTTTACTGACCAGTTTGTTTTTTTAGGTAATCTCAAACATTTTGTGTTCTATCTACAATTATTGTAGATTTTTAAATATATCAACATCAATCTCGTGCTTTTTTATACGGTGCCAGAGACTTCTCTGATTTATTCCCAGGATTCCCGCTGCTTTGACCTGCACTCCGCCTGTTTCTTTCAGAGCACTGATGATCATCTCTTTTTCCATAAGATTCATCCTGTCATCAAGGGGCAGGTTCTCTTTGGACGAACCTGTTGTAATATTTACGCCTTGCCTGATCTCTTCCGGCAGATGATATGCATCGATGACGCCGTCTTCGGACATGATGGATGCTCTTTCTAAAACATTCTTTAATTCCCTTATGTTACCTGACCAGTTGTGCCCGATCAAGACCTGAAGAGCGGCTGTTGACAGTTTGGCCTGTTTGGGTGAATTTTTCAGGAAATAATCGGCCAGTATGGATATATCTTCCCTTCTGTCCCGGAGGGGCGGCAGCAAAATCGAAAAAACATTCAGCCGGAAATACAGGTCTTCCCGGAATCTGCCTTCTTTGATTAGTTGTGATAGATCTTTGTTGGTGGCGGCAATCACCCGGATATCCACATGAATGGGTTTGGTCCCGCCTACACGTTCAAATTCCTTTTCCTGAAGGGCGCGCAGAACCTTGGCCTGGATGGACAACGGCATGTCTCCGATTTCATCAAGAAAAACCGTGCCGCCGTTGGCTATTTCAAACTTTCCTATTTTACGTGCCATGGCCCCTGTAAATGAACCTTTTTCATGCCCGAACAACTCGCTTTCCAGCAATCCTTCCGGAATAGCCACGCAATTGATGGTTACAAACGGTTTTTCCTTGCGGAGACTGTGTTTAACGATGCTGGAAGCGATCAACTCCTTGCCTGTTCCGCTTTCGCCGGTGATCAGCACGGTAGAATCCGTTGGTGCCACTTTTATGATCTGGGTAAAAACATTGCGCATCGCCGCACTTGAACCGATGATATGGGGAAAAAGTTCCCTTGCTTCCACGTTGCTCAAAATATTCGTAACGCTTTCAAAAACCTGGTTGATTTGGCTGAAATCGTCTGTGATATCAGCTTTTTTCTTTGTTTCTTCGGTGGAAAAAATTGGCATTTGCTGAGTTTTCTCGACAAAATCCACCAGCGGTTTTAAAAAAAAACGCATCATGAAATAACTGGCAATAAACGCGATTGATCCAAAAAAAATAGCAAGTATATATATGTTGGTAGATGAAGATTCAGATACTGAGTGCGCGGGAAAAAATTGATAAGTGACAATGATACCCAGAAGCATGATTCCTGTAAAAATCACAGGTATCAATATATAAAGGTTTACGTAGAATTTCTTTTGTTTCATTGTTCTATCTAATTATTATTTTTTGACCATTTTGGTCAAGTCCCACATGGGCATATAAATGGCCAGCGCAAAAAAACCAATCACCGCCGCCAGCCCCACGATTAAAATCGGGCCGATCGCCTCGGAGAGGGCTTTGACGGCATATTCCACTTCCTCATCGTAATGCTTGGAAATTTCCCTCAGCATTTCTTCAATGTTTCCGGACTCCTCCCCGATGGCGATCATGTCAATCACCATCGGTGGAAAATATTTTGCCGTTTTCATGGGTGCCGCAATGCCTGACCCTTCTTCTATTCTGGATTTGATATGGTCAAATGAATTGGCAATGGCTGCGTTTCCGATGGTATCGGACAAAATGGTCAGAGATTGCATGACGGACACACCGCTGCTCTGTAAAATGGCAAAAATGCTGGAAAACCGGGACATGGCCGCTTTTTGCATCAACGGTCCCAAAACCGGTATGCTCAATAAAAAACTGTCCCGAACAAGTTTCCCGTTTTGTGTTTTGAAGTACTGCCTCAACCCGAAGATCACGGCAAACAACCCTCCCAGCATGACATACCAGTAATTCTTCAAATAGACATTCATCAGAATGGCTATTTTAGTCGGCAGGGGTAATTCCAGGCCTGTTTTCGAAAACATGGCGGTAAACTGGGGAATGACAAAAGTCAACAGAACGAAAAAAGCGATCCCGAGAGCAATCAAAACCATGATTGGATACTGCAGGGCGGATTTGATATCTGCCTTGATTTTCGCCTCGTGTTCGATAATGTAAATCAGGCGCTCAAGGACGCTGGGGACACTGCCGCTCATCTCCCCCGCCCGCACCATGCTGCAATACAGATTCGAAAAGATCCTGGGGTGTTTTGCAAATGCATCAGACAGTGTGGATCCCTGGCGGACTTCAGCCAGAATGTCCGTTACGGCCCTTCTTAAAACGTCACTTTCGGTCTGGGCTTCCAGAACCTGCAATACCCTGATAATAGGAACGCCCGCATTGAGCATGGATCGAAATTGCTTGGTAAATAGAATCAGATCCCTGATTTTCACACCGCCGGTCATCGCGTTGATTTTGTTCATCAGGGATTCGCCACTGCCACCCTTATCTTCGCTGATTTCGGTGGGAATCAGGCCGCGCGCCCCGAGCATGGCGTTGGCATTTTGCATGGACTCGGCATCCAGCGTCCCGGACAGGGAATTGCCCGTTTCATCAATTGCATTGTATCGGTATGTTGCCATCTTGTTCCTTCTTCGGGTATCAGGTCATGACTCCGGACATGGCTTCTTCCAGTGTGGTAATGCCCTGAATCACCTTGCTTGCCGCATCCTGCTGGAGTGTCCGCAGGCTTCCCGCCGCCACGGCGGCGCGCGTGATTTCCTGGCTTGATCTCTTCTGCAGGATCATTTCCTGAACCATGAGGTCATTGACAAGGACCTCAAAAAGACCCGTTCTTCCTTTGTATCCCGTATTTTTGCACTGGTAACAGCCTTTACCGTGCTGAAAATTTGCCGTCTTTGCTTCTTCCGGGGTGATTCCCAGAGCTGCGTAAGCCTTCTCTGACGGATTATAAGGTTCCTTGCAGTAGGGGCATATCGTCCTTACAAGCCGCTGGGCAAACGACACCAGCAAAACGGAAGAAATAAGAAAAGGCTCGATGCCCATGTCAATAAAACGCGATATGGCTCCCGCCGCATCATTGGTGTGAACGGTGCTGAGCACCCTGTGGCCCGTCTGTGCGGCCTGAACGGCTATGGCGGCCGTTTCCGAGTCCCGGATCTCGCCAAGCATGATGACATCCGGGTCCTGACGCAAGATCGAGCGAAGGCCGTCGGCAAATGTCATCCCGGCTTTCCGGTTGAGCTGAATCTGGCGTATGTTGTTGATGCGGTATTCCACCGGATCTTCCAGCGTCATGATATTGATATCCGGCTTGTTGAGGGTATTCAAAATGGCATACAAACTTGTGCTTTTTCCACTTCCAGTTGGCCCAGTGCTCAGGACCATGCCATAGGGCTTGTGGGTTACGCTCTCAATTTTTTCCATATCCCGTGGAATCATTCCCAGCCGGTCCAGCGAATATACACCACCGCTGGTATCCAAAAGCCTCAATACCATGTTTTCTCCGTAGATGGTTGGAATGGAGGACACACGGACGTTGATTTCTTTTTTGTCCAGTTTCAGTGTGAATCTGCCATCCTGAGGGATACGGGAAACAGTGATGTCCATGTTCCCAAGGATTTTCATCCGGGCAACAATCGGCAGAAAGAGCGCCTTGGGCGGTGACGGAACGTCCATCAGTTTTCCGTCGATTCTGAATCTCAACTGCACGGAGTTCTGTTGCGGGCTGATGTGTACGTCACTTGCACCATCCCGGATGGCCTGAGCGAAAATAGAATTGACCAGACGCACCACGGGTGCCTCGCCCGCCAGATCCTGCAGAGTTGACACCTGAACTTCTTCTTTACTTGTCCCCTCTTCCTCCTGGCCTTCATCCGGAGATTTGATTTCCATGGTGTCCATGATGCTGCCCAGGCCGGACTGTGTGCCGTATAAGGAATTGATGAGCTGGTTGATTTCCCTTTCCGAACAGACCACGGGTTCCACTTCCGAATTGGTCAGCACTTCGATATAATCCAGTGCGCTGATGTCCAAAGGGTCAACCATGGCA
>PHBN01000010.1:1043-8803 GCA_002840635.1 Deltaproteobacteria bacterium HGW-Deltaproteobacteria-1 | reverse complement strand
ATCAGGGCCTGTTTCAGACGCTCTTCATTAATTAGGCCGCTTTCAACCAGCATTTCACCTAAACGTTTTTTAACTCTCATCAAACCTCCAGACCGGATTTGCCTCAGTTACCGGCAAGCCGGGTGTTGAAAAATACCGTGTCTCCGCTCCATTGAGACAAGACCTGAGCCGATGCGGCCAATTCAAGCGGCAGGCGCCGCACAGCTTTCCCTGCTTCTTCCAGACTTTTGAAATTCTGATTCAGAACAATGGCGAAATAACTGCCATCCCTTTGATTCCAGAATGGAACAAACAGGATTTCCGGAACGCCGTCCAGATTCTTTTTTTCCAGAAATGAATCATAGATGTTTTCCAGATTTTTGCTGTTTTCCAGTAAAACCAGGATTGTTTCCGGTTTAAGCGGGCGTGTGTTTCCCTGCTCCGCCGGCAGCTGAATCACGGTGCCCGGGAGCATGAAATCTCTGTTTTTGATCTGCGGGTTCGCCTCAAGAAACTTTTGTGTAATCTCCTGTCCGTTGTTCCCGTAAACGGTTGCAAGAACCTGCCATACGGTCATTCCTTTTTTTATTGAAATGGCACCGAGATACTCCGGCATTTTCTCATGGACTGCAGAAGCATTCGCTGCTTCAGGAATGGTTTCTGTCTTTTTAGAAAGTTCAATGGCGGCAGGCGGCGCGGGCACTTGAATATTATCCGTTTGTTTATTATTTCCAACGCTGTTTAACTGTGCCGGAGCGATCGTTGCAGATGGGTTTGGCACACCTATCCCGGACAGAACAGGCCGGTGTTTCTTTTGGCCGACGTTAACCGGCAGCCCGGTCCAGTATTGCACAACAAAAAACGCCACAACGGCCAGGGTTAAAAGACCCAACGCCGCCCAGGATATCCGTCGGGATCCATGAACGACTGGTTTCCCTGAACAGCTTCTTACCAGGAACCAGCTTGCCTTGCTTTTTCCACGGATCATCATCATGATTAAAACCTGATGGCAAAGAGAAACGACTTTACGGGGATAACCCCGTGTGGCCAAATAAACGGCGACCATTCCGCTCATGGTGAAAAGCGGACGACGATCAGGTTCGATGCTCGCAAGAGAAATTCGATGCGCAATCATTGCTTTCGTCTGCATGAAAGAAAGCGGCTTCAAATGGTAGAGGTAGTTGACGCGATCAAGAAGATTCGCCCGCGCTGCGAGGTTTTTACGCAATTCCGGCTGGGCAAAAATAACAATCTGCAGGAGTTTGAAGCTGTTTGTTTCGTAATTTAAAAATTCCCTGAGGATTTCCAGGCAGTCATCCGGAATTTTTTGCCCTTCGTCAATGACCAGGACGATGTTTTTCTGTTCCTGCACTCCCTGTTCGAAAAGAAAGTTCTTGATTTTCTCCTTGATCTGCCACTCGTTGTCATCCTCCAGAATATCCAAAATGCCCAGAATCGACGCAACCGTCCGGACAAAATCCAAACGGCCGGCCACCGCCGGGTCTAAAAGCAGAAAGGTTTCAACGGCAGGCGCGTCGCCTGCGACAGGCAGGGCTAGATTCTGGATGAGTTTACGGCACAGGGTTGTTTTTCCCGTGCCGACGGCACCGATCACGATGTTCAGGCCACGCCTTAAACGAACGGCCAGCTCCAGCCTTTGCAGACAAATGTTATGCTGAGGCGCGGCAAAGAGAAACTCCGGCTCAGGAGAGTTGGAAAACGGCTCTTTCTTGAATTCAAGCAGATTAAAATATTCCATCGTTCAGACATCGCCTTTAGTTTCTTTCCATTTTCCCGACTTGATCGTCATCATGACTCAACGCAGGCCGTTTGGCATCAGCACTGGCTAACTGCAGAATATGCGGTGTAATGAAAATCAGGACTTCTTCCATCGAATCGCTTTTGCTGTCGGCTTTAAAAAGGTAACCCAGCATGGGAATGTCCTTCAACATCGGCCATCCTGCATTTCCATTTGAATTTCGCTGTTTGGTCAGACCCGAAATGACGATGGTTTCGCCGTTCTGAACAATCAAAACCGTCTCTGTCTTCTTTTTGATGATATAGGGATCTCCCAGACTGGATTTTCGCGTCATGTCCACTTCATCCTTTTGCACGGATATTGTCATTTTTAAATTCTTGCCGTCTATGACATGCGGTGTGATTTCCAGACGCATGACGACATCTTCAAATTTGGTCGTCGCCGTGGGTACGCTGCCGGTACCGGACGACGAAATGGTTGTGTACGGGACTTTTTCGCCGTTTTCCGTAAAGGCCTTCTGATTGTCGAGCGTTGTGATGGAAGGGCTGGACAGAATGTTGAGCTTGTTGTCCTGCTGCAGCGCCTGTAGTTGAACTTCCAGAACATTGCCGCCGATTTTACCGATGATAAGTCCCAATGAACCGGCACCCACCGCGCTGGCTATTCCCTGTATCGGGAAGTTAGAAGCGAATCCCTGACCACTGATGCCAGTGTCCTGCGTTGCGGAATACAAGCCGGACATGGGGTCTCCTGTTCCCGATGTTCCGCCAGGCGTAATGTAATGATCTGTCCCGTTGATGTTTCCCTTGTACATTCCACCCCACATAACCCCCAGATCACGGGCAACCGATTTTGTCGTTTCCACAATATTGGCCTTAATCAGAATTTGAGGCGTCGGCTTGTCCAGCTTTTCAATGATTGGAATCATTTTTGCCAGGTCCTGGGCATTAGCCGATATGACCAGGGCATTGCTGTGTTCATCCAGCGTGACGGATCCGCTTGTCTTGCCGTCTTTATCCTTGGTCAGAAATCCCTGCATGGTCTTTTCCAGTTTCTTAGCATCCGCATAATCGATTTTTATGACAACCGGATTCATTAAAGGCTCTACCCACTGAATGTCGCGCAGCTGTACCTTTCGCTTCAACTCCTTCTCAATGCCGTCAATGGTCATGACACGGATGACATTACCCTCCCAGACATAGGACAAACCATAAGTCTGCAAAAGCCCGATGAAAGCCTGATTCCAGGGAACACCGCGGAAATCAACACTGACTTCGTCTTTCAGATCATTTCTCACAATCAGGTTGTAATTGACAGATTTGGCCATGGCCCGCAGGACAGCCTTGAGGTCCGCCTGACGCATGGTAAGATTGATGGGCTTGGTCGGCAGTCTTCCGTAGGTTTCACCCATCGCCGCGTCTGATCTGGTTTTTTTGCCGGATTTTGCATCGATATCAACCTTTTTGGGCGTGGCCTGAGGAGAATGCCCCTGGGAATTTTCCGCAAGGGTGTTCCATTTTTCAAAAAAAGGATCTTTTACTGCGCTCTGGCGTTCTCCCGCACAACCGATGACAAACATCAGCACAAATACACCGATCAGCGCACTGCCGATTCTCTTTTGTTTTGCATTTATTCTCAAGACAATAACCTCCCTGTCTTAATGATTATTCCTGCATGGGGACGGACAACTGGCTGCCTGTCCTGCGATTAACAATTAAAACGTTTTCCGGCATTACACTTTTCAACTCGTAACCCTCTATTTCCAGGGCTTCACCCGGTTGGTATTCCACCCCGTTAACGATCGCTATTTTTTCCCGTCCCGTATCCACATAACCGGAGTAGATGAATTTTACCCCGGCAACACCGCCTTCTTTGTCTCCCGCAAATACTCGGTATGATTCCCTCTCCCAAAACGGGCTTTTGCCCCAGTCCGTTTCCGCCCTTTTGGCAAGATAGGCATCAACACCGCCTGCTTTATACTTCATTAAATCAACGCTGAGCGTGTTTACGACATCCGCTATCTCGGCGGGCTTAACCGCCATTCTGGCTTTTTTTGCCGCAGGCCCGGCAATCAGCAACTCGTATATCGCATACAAAACAAACAAAGCGGCTATGGCCAGAATAATGATTTGTCTTTTTTCCAGTTTTTTCATTTTTTCCCGCACCCTGTCAGTTGGCCAGGGCTATCCCTATTTTCAATCTTAATTCCATTGAATCACTGTCCTGCTTCAAGTTCATTTCTTCAATCTGGTCAATGTAAGACATCTCGCCCAATGCGAGTAGAAGTTTTCTGAAATTGACAAACTCTCCCTTAACGGTCGCGTTGTAGATAAGGTACTTTGATCCTACACCCATGGAGTCAGTATCTGGCATCAGCGACATGACCATTAGATTGGCCTTCTCTGCCTCCGCTCGGAATAATTTCTGAAATTTTTCCGTCTCCTGCCGGGACAGTTTTGTTCTGGCAGGATTAGCCAGGATAAACTCTGATTTCTTCCCGGTATCACTTTGCGCCAGCTGGTAAACCTGCCCCAATCCTTTTTGTTCTTCAATCTGGTCCTGAAGTTTTTTGATGTCCTTCGCACGGCCGGCATTGACCCGGTTCAAAGGAAAGATAACCAACAGAAGGATGATGACGATGATCCCTACGCAGATCAATATATACCCAAGACTGTTTGCAGGTATGGTCTGTTTGATTTTGTTTATCATCCCTAACCTATTTTCGCGTTAATTTTGAACTGAAGAATTTCCTTCTTCCTGAAATTCACAATACTGCTTTTTTCCACTGTTACCCCCTGAAGCACAGCCGATCTTTCCAGGTTCAAGACATACTGCGCCAGAAGGGCGTCGAGAGTGTTTCGTTCGCCCAGCACAACCCCTTCAATGCTGACACCGTCGCTGATTTCCTTTTGCGCGATTTCTTTCGTCTGCGCGGCGCCTTTCTTCTGCGCCGGGGCCTGTCCGGAAGGAGCAGCTATTCGGATATTGATCAGCCTGATATCTTCAGGCGTCAGGGAAGACAGTTCGCTGATGAGCGCCATCCCTCTATATTTTTTGGAATAATGCTGAGTGATTTGATAACGATTCTTCGCATCTTCAACGAGGGCACTCACCTTTTCCCTGGATAACAGCGGTTTAAACAGAGACAGTTCCTGCTCCAGTTTTGCACGTTTGGAGCCAAGCTGCCCCATTTCAACCACCTGAAAAGCGATGAAGGCAAGGCAAAGGACCAATGCGGCCGCAAACGCCGCGAAGATTCCGCGGTTGATCATTTTGCCCGTTAATTCCTTGTTTTTGTCCACGTAGGTGTAAATGGCATTGGGGGTATATTTCGCGTCAGACAGGGACAATCCAACCACCGGGACCAGCGAGGCTCTGTCAGCGGGAGAGAGGGAAGCGGCAGCTGTGACAGAGTGCTTTCCCTCAAAAGGATCAAACAATTCCGTAGGGGTTGCCAACTGCTCACTGAGGTAGGTCAAAAGCACATGATGAAATCCACTCAGGACGGATGATACGTAGATCTTCTCCGCTTTTTCGTAACCGACCGACGTCGCGTAATATTCCAGCGTCCTGTCGATCTGACGGGTCAGCCTCTCCAGTGCCGGTGTGATCATGTCCAGAATTGTGCTCTGGCTCCAGCGGATGCCGTCTTCATCCTGTATCGATGTCCCGGGATTATCGGAAAGCTCCTGCAATATGGTTTTTATACGAATCTTATCCAGCTTCTTTCCCGGCATGGTTTCGGCAATGGTTTCATCCATTGCTTCCATCATGCTGGTAATGCCGGTCTTGACGCCTCTTGTCATCATCAGGTTGTTTTTACTGTAGATGTCAATCCTTGAAAAATCGTTTCCGATAAATAGGCTGGCGAAGGTGCCTTCGCCTACCGCAATCCATTTTGTTCTGAAAATATTTTGAATGGCAAAGGGTGCAATGGTGATACCTGCAAGATCGACACCGATCGATGAAAACAGTTCTCTGACCTTCCCCACTAAGGACCGGGGGGCAGTGTAAACCATCACGGAATATTTCGGGATGCCCTGGTCGGTAATTTCGCCCTGCATCTCGTAGTCAAAGACAACGTCTTTTTCATCGATGGGATTTTCTTTTTTGGCAGTGAAGAAGATGACGTTTTCCAGCTGTTTTTTCGGAACGCGCGGTATCTTCAGGTGATTGACATTGACTTCCGTGGCGTCCATCATCGCCCAGACATCACAGGCGGCAAGAGAACCGGCGAAAGAAACGAGGGACGATCTTAACAAATCCTTGAATTCCGCAGATTCCCGGTTAATCCGATCGCCGATTTTCACGATCCTTTGATCAACCAGCATCGGTCTGCCGTCGGATGCTTTTGCCATTTTGGCAAAACTGATATTGTCCTGTCCGAT
This sequence comes from Deltaproteobacteria bacterium HGW-Deltaproteobacteria-1, assembly GCA_002840635.1. GTDB lineage: Bacteria > Desulfobacterota > Syntrophia > Syntrophales > Smithellaceae > UBA8904. The sequence continues at coordinate 2,677 of PHBN01000010.1, read as the reverse complement.
ATCGACACCCACCCTCACCCGGTGCTTTCCTGCAAGAACAGAGGGGAAGTTGAGGGATATTTTAGGGGAAGCTTTGGGGGGCGAAAAAGAGTCTTTAGCCGCTTCCGTTGCGGGTGCTGAAGGCTGCTGCGAACCGCGGATGACGTTTAACAATCTTTCAGTGGAATTAATATCTTTTGAGTTGGCCAATAAATTTCTCCTGAAAGAATTTTTTTAAAAAATGACCCTGTCGATCGCTTTATTTAAAAAACTTTTTACGCAAAAAATGTTTTTTAAATAAATCATTGTTTTTTCGTTTTATGATTAGCATAATAATTAATATCTTTCAACATCTAAAGCAACGATTATTTTCAAAATATCATGATGCCGGTTCATCTTTCATTGAAAAACTTTCCGGTTCCTTAAAAATCATTTCCCCCCTTTTATCTTTGTCACGGAACTCACAAAAAAATTTTGCTCGCGGTGTTCATACTGCATGAAGAACTCTAGAAAAGCCCGAGACATCAATGTGGAATGATCAGGAAAAAACGGATTGAATGTGCGGTTACATTGATAATTGCTACTGACAAATAAAAAAAGGAGTTCTTTTAAAAAAACTCCTGAATATTGCTGGAGGCGGCAATAAGAACGATGGTGGTTATAACAAATAAACTCTTCTTGTCAATAGAAAAATGAACCTGCGCGGATGATGAATATATGCAACAGCTTTTTGAATGCAATATACAAACTGTAAGCCCCCATAATCTCAGCGGTTGCCTGTTTCCCTATAGAATTTTACAAAGTAGTCCACACCCGAATAAACTGTGAGCAATAAAGCCGCATAAAGAGTGACCGTGCCCACGAGATGAGCGTCCAGGCCCAGAAAAGGATAATGAATCATCAGGGCGGTCACAGCGATGATTTGTGACAGCGTCTTTTGCTTTCCCAGCATGCTTGCCTGGATGTACATCCCTTCCGAAGACGCAATGCTGCGGATGCCGTCAACAATCAGATCCCGCATAATGATAATGGCCACGATCCATGCATCAATTCTTCCGATGGGTATCATCAGGATCATGGCCGAATTGACGATCAGTTTATCCGCAAGGGGATCCAGAAATTTCCCCATGGTGGTGATCATCTGGTACTTGCGTGCGATAAAGCCGTCGAGCACATCCGTTACGGCGGCGGCGACAAACAATACCGCCAGCAACAGGCTCCAGAATGGCCCCGGCGAGGTCAGCAGAAAAAACAAAAAAGGGACTACACTGATGCGCGTCATCGTGATGATGTTGGGCGGATTGAATATTTCCCGTTTCTTGTCCATTCGTTTCAGACCCGTTTACCTTTGCAAAATCATGGGGAGTAAATTTCGCCGGCTATTTTTTCGGAACCTTTTTCCAGTCTTCCAGAAACAGTGCAATGCCTTTATCCGTCAGGGGATGCTTCGCCAGCTGTGCGATAACCTTAAAAGGGATTGTTGCAATATCGGCCCCCATCAAAGCCGCGTCCAGGACGTGCTTTGGATGACGGATGCTGGCAACAATGACTTCCGTATCATACCCGTAGTTGTCATAAATATCGAGAATCTGCCCCGCCAGTTCCATACCGTCATGGGCGATATCATCCAGACGTCCGACAAACGGGCTGACATA
>PHBN01000010.1:0-989 GCA_002840635.1 Deltaproteobacteria bacterium HGW-Deltaproteobacteria-1 | reverse complement strand
AATCACATTCGCCGTATCGATAAAAAATTTCATAATTCCCCCTGAATTTCTGATCAATTATTTATTCTCTGATAGATATTTCTCACAGCATTCCCGGCTGCAGAAAAATTGCTGCCGGCCTTCAATCTCCCTGAGGTATGCCTGGCTCTTGGGAACGTAGGTGCGGCAGAATGGATCCTGCACCAGGTCTTCTCCTTCAGATGGTTTATCGTCCACCCGATACCCCTTCACCTTGTCAACCTTTGCCCTTCCCGTCATTCTTACGATCCTGTATACAATGTAAAGGACAACTAAAATGACTACAACTTTAATGATGTTCATAATAACCTTCTTCTTGAATTATTGATGAATCTCGACTTTTTTCTGATCTTCCAGCCGGTCTTTCAGGCCGCGCATCGAAATCCCGAACAAGGGATGAATCACGTAGGAAGCAATCTCACACAAAGGCTCCAGGACAAAGCGGCGCTTATGCATTGAGGGATGCGGAACGACCAGATCTTTTTCGTTGATGACCTCCTGTCCGTATAAAAGCAAATCAAGATCGATGACGCGAGGGGCACCCGCAAACGTCCGAACCCTCCCCATCGTGTTTTCCATATCCTGCAATCTCCGTAAAAGATCGCGCGGCGAAAGCAGCGTGCGGATTTCCACCGCCGCATTGGTGAACCAATCCTGGTTTCTCAGGACTTCCTGAACCGCTTCCGCAACCGGAAGATCCGTCACCGGTTCGGTTTTATAAAAGGACGATACACGCTCGAGTACCGTTTCCGGTATGCCTGAAAGTCTTGCAACGGCTTCTTTGCAGTTTGCCAGGGAATCGCCGACATTGGAACCGATTCCTATATAACTAATCATGCCATTCAACATGAATCCATTCGGCTTATTTGATATCTCTCAAGCCCAAAACATCCTGCATGTCATACAGACCGTTTTCCTGATGAACAATCCACTTTGCCGCGCGAATCGCACCTTTGGCAAAATTATCCCGG
>PHBN01000256.1 GCA_002840635.1 Deltaproteobacteria bacterium HGW-Deltaproteobacteria-1 | reverse complement strand
TTCATAAACGTCGATCGAATCCACTAAAACGCCGTCAAAATCAAAAAGCAGTAAATTCATTTTTCAGTTTGTTCCTTTACGCAAACGGGCAATGGCCGTCGAATACGGACTGGTGATAATGCCTTTTTCCGTGATGATTGCTGAAATCAGTTTGGCCGGTGTAACATCAAATGCCGGATTGTAAACCTTCATGTCCTGAGGCGCTGATTGGGCTCCTTGAAAATGCGTCACTTCACATCCATTTCTTTCCTCAATGGGAATGGACGCTCCTGTCTTGAGCGAGAAATCAAATGTGGAAATTGGTGCCGCAACATAAAAAGGAATCCCGTGTGACTTCGCCAGAACTGCAAGAGAGTATGTGCCGATTTTATTGGCCGTATCACCGTTGGCGACAATGCGGTCCGCCCCGACGATGACCTTGCTGATTTTGTTCTGCTGCATCAGGAACCCCGCCATGTTGTCACAGATCAGCGTGGCCGGTATTTTTTCTTTTTTCAGTTCCCATGTGGTCAGTCTTGCGCCCTGTAGCACCGGTCTGGTTTCATCCACATAGACATGCAGCTTTTTCCCCTGCTCACGGGCCGCACGAATGACGCCCAGCGCAGTACCGTAACCGGCTGTGGCCAGCGCGCCAGCGTTGCAGTGTGTCAGGATATGATCACCGTCGGAGATCAGTTTGCTTCCATGCTGTCCAATCTGTCTGTTGATTTCGATATCTTCGGCGCAGATGCGTCTGGCTTCTTTTACCAATTCACCAGCCAGGTTTTTCTTTCCGGAAAGGACGGCGTTTTCCAGATGCCCTTTCATCCGTTCGATTGCCCAGAAGAGATTGCGCGCAGTCGGTCGGGATTTCTCAATTTCATCACAAATCGCATGAAATGTTTTTTGGAATTTCTCAACCGGTTCTGATGGAATCGAAAGAGCGCCCAGCGCCGCACCCATCGCTGCGGCCACACCGATGGCCGGCGCACCGCGCACGGTCAGGTCTTTGATTGCGGTAATCACCTGCCTGTAATCCGAACAGATCAACTGCCGTTCGCACAGCGGCAGGGCATTCTGGTCAATCATGGCCACCTTGTTGTTTTTCCAGAAGACGGTTTTAATCATCATGGGGCAAGCATCTTTTTTAGCAGGCTGTTGACAAGCTGCGGATTGGCCTTGCCCTGGGTTGCCTTCATCACCTGACCGACAAAGAACCCGAAGAGCTTTTCCTTGCCGCCCCGGTAATCCGCCAGCTGCCCTGGGTGAGCGTCAATAATCGCTGCGATGGTTTTAGCCAGTTCGTCTTCATCGGTAATCTGCACCAGACCTTTTTCCCGGATGATATCCTGCGGCAGCTTGCCGGTTTTGTACATATCCTCGACGATATCTTTCGCCATTTTGCCGCTGATTGTACCTTCTTCAATCAGATTGATCATATCGGCAAGCGATCCGGCGGTAATGGGGCATTGACGGATATCCCGTTTTTCTTCGTTGAGAAAACGCAGCACATCGCCCATGACCCAGTTGCTGGCCTGCTTGGGTTTGCCACAAAGCCTGACCACATCTTCATAATAAAGGGCCAGCGCCTTATCGGCCGTGAGCACACCCGCGTCATAAGCGGGGATCTGATATTCTTTGATAAATCGCTCGCGTTTTGCCGTTGGCAGTTCCGGTAGTGTTTCACGGATCTTTGCGATCCATTCGTCATCCACAATGACTTTTACCAGATCAGGATCGGGAAAATAACGATAGTCATGAGCTTCTTCCTTGCTGCGCATGGAATTGGTTGCCCCCTGAGCATCATCCCACAGGCGTGTTTCCTGAATGATCTGCTGCCCGTTTTCCACCAGATACTGCTGGCGTTTGACTTCGTACTCCAGCGCGCGCTGAACGTTTCGGAAGGAGTTCATGTTTTTGAGTTCCGTGCGGGTGCCATATTCCTTCTGGCCCACTGGCCGGATGGACACGTTGGCGTCGCAGCGGAAAGATCCTTCTTCCATGTTGCCGTCGCAGATTTCCAGATACACCAGGATTTCATGAAGGCGCTTGAGGTATTCTGCCGCCTCTTCCGGCGAGCGTATGTCCGGCTCACCGACGATTTCAATGAGCGGAACGCCGGTGCGGTTTAAATCGACGTAACTGGACGGATTGTTTTCATCGTGAATCAGCTTGCCGGCGTCTTCTTCCATATGAATGCGGGTAATGCCGATTTTATTCTGCTTTCCGTTTGTTTCTACCCATACATAACCATGCTCGGCCAGCGGATAAGCGTATTGTGAAATCTGGTAGCCTTTGGGCAGATCAGGGTAAAAATAGTTTTTCCGCGCGAAACTGTTGGATGGATTGATGGTGCAGTTGGTGGCAAGCGCCATCATCATGGCGTATTCAACAACTTTCTTATTGAGCACCGTTGCAGAATATTTTGGTGTTCGTCAGCATTTGGGCGTGGACTTCCAGCCCGATGATGGTTTCAAATTCCATTATAAAGAGGGCCTCCTTTTTTCGATGGCAGCATTTTTTTCAAACGCCGAGGCAATCTGTAACAATTTTCCTTCCTCAAAATGACCCGCGAGGAACTGGACGCCGATCGGCAACCCGGAAGCCGTAAATCCGCATGGTACCGAGATTCCCGGAATCCCGGCCAGGTTCGTCGATATCGTAAAAATGTCTGAAAGGTACATTTGCAGCGGATCATCCGTTTTTTCTCCGATTTTAAACGCCGGAGTCGGAGTAGTGGGTGTGAGAATGATGTCGCATTCCCTGAAGGCTTCGTCAAAGTCGCGGCGGATCAGCGCACGTACCTGAGAGGCTTTGCCGTAGTAGGCGTCGTAGTAGCCGGCGGACAGGGCGTAGGTGCCGATCATGATACGGCGCTTGACTTCTTCTCCGAATCCTTCCATCCGGGTTTTGCGGTACATCTCCATCAGGTCCCGCACGCCGGTTGCCCGGAAACCGTACTTGACGCCGTCATAGCGCGCCAGGTTGGAAGAGGCTTCAGCCGGAGCAATGATATAGTAAACCGCCACGCTGTATTGTGTGTGAGGAAGTGAAATGTCGATGCACTGGCCGCCGCATTTTTTCACGACATCAATCGCCCTGTTGATGGCAGCGCTGACTTCCGGATCGATGCCCTCAACAAAATATTCTTTAGGGATGCCGACTTTCCAGCCCGAAATGTCGCGGCCGATAAACTGGCCGTAGTCGGGC
>PHBN01000255.1 GCA_002840635.1 Deltaproteobacteria bacterium HGW-Deltaproteobacteria-1 | reverse complement strand
CCGGCAACAAAAGATTTCTTCAGAAGATCATCCATGTTTAATATCCTAAAAGGTTGCGGATGTCCTGCGGAATGGAAAACAGGGTTTCCATCTCGGGGGTCTTCACCGCCACCTGTTCCGTGCGCCCCCGCGCACAAACACTGTTGTCGGCTGTCTTGCGGATTTCAAAATCCACAACCAGTTTGATGTTGGCATCAACCAGGGTTGCCTTGCAGATAATTTCATCACGGTGCTTGAGCGGAAAAATATGTTTGGTGGATGTCCGGATGATGGGGAAAATAATTTTTTCCCGGTCATAGTACGAGTAAAGATCAACTCCATAATGTTCAAAAAGCGCCGCGCGCGCGATTTCAAAATAGTTGAGATAATTGCCGTGCCAGACAATCTGCATGGGATCAAGGTCAAAAAACGGCACGTTCATTTTCACTTCGAAACTTTTTTTGTCGGCGCTCATAGCTTTCCCCGAAAAAAATCGGTGTATCGGATCACCACGCACATTCTTTCGATGTCTTCATCCAGCGGCCGGTCTTCAATCACCGGATCACTGGCCTGCCTGATATTGTGCAGCACTTCGGCCAGAAGCGGCCTTGCCTGGATGTTTTGACGGATGTCACAGGCCTGCGCCGCCGCCAGCAGGTGAATGGAAACTACCCGCTCCGTGAGCATGCATACCCTTTCGGCGTCTCTGGCCGCTATGGTGCCCATGCTGACCTTGTCCTGATTGTGCGATTCGGTTGAACGCGAGAAGGATGCAGCCGGCATCGTGCCTTTGAGCGCTTCAGCGGCCAGCGCCGATGACGAAATCGACATGGCCTTGAAGCCGTGATACAGACCTTCCCGTCCACCGTTGAGACGGACCAGATCGCCCGGCAGTCCCCGATTCATATTGGGATCGACCAGCAACATGACCTGGCGGTCGCACATGTCGGCTGCGGAAGCCAGTGCGGCTTTCAACCCGTCCATGGCAAAGGCGATATGGCCGCCATAGAAATTGCCGCCCATCAGAACCTGCCCCGTGGCGGGATCGAAAATCGGATTGTCATTGGAAGAGTTGGCTTCCAGTTCCACCCATTTGTTTATCCAGGAAAGCGCGTCAGACAGCACCCCCAGCACCTGCGGCGCGCAGCGCAGCGAATAGGGGTCCTGCAGGGTTTCCAGTGAATCGTCTTCCAGTTGACGGGCGGACACTTTGGACAGCAGAAGACGGGCAATTTTTTTTGCGACATACGCCTGGCCCGGAAACGGTTTGGCCTCCGAAATCACCGGATGATAATGATGGGCATTGCCCTTCATCGCATGCACACTGAGCGCCGTGGCGGCAATCGCTGCATCAAGGATTCTCCGGGCCCGTTCGACCGCAATCACGGCAATACCCGTCATGGTCGTCGTGCCGTTCACCATCGAAAGCGGTTCTTTCGGCAGATACTTGTATGGCTTCAACCCCGCTTTCTTCATGGCTTTTGCGGCGGGAACGATGCTGTCTTCATAAAACACGTCGCGCTCTCCCGCAAGCGCCGCGCCGATATAGGACATCGGCGTCAGATCACCGGAGGCGCCGACAGAACCTTCACAGGGTACGATGGGCGTAATGCCTGCGTTTAAAAAATTGGCCATTTGTTTCAGCAGATCAATCGACACGCCGGAGTAGCCGCGCGCCAGGCAAATGATACGCGTAAGCATCGCGGCCCGCGTCTCTTCAATGCCGATCGGTTCGCCCGTGCCGCAGCCGTGAAACCGTAAAATATTGACGCCGTTTTTCAGGGCGACTTTCATGCTGATCCGGTTGCCGCAGGATTTGCCGTATCCTGTGTTGACACCGTATACCGCAACATCGTTCTGCAATGCGTCCATCAGCGCTTTTTGTGTCCGGCCCATCCGTTTGACAAATTCTTTTGACGTGCTGATCACTACCGGCATTCCATCTCTCGCAACGGCAAGAATATCTTCAAAACTGACATGGCTGCCATCGATAACCACTGCGGCCTTTGTGCCAATTTTCTTTACCATTTTCACATCTCCTTTCGAAAACACGCTTTTTACGGGCGCACGCGCGGCTTGAAGGTGCCGTCCGCCCTTTCTTTATCCATCACTCTTTTGAGCATTTTAAACATTTTATAGTTCTGCGGCTCTTCTTCGTAGAATTTATCCCAGGCGTAATAGTACATTTCCCCAATCGTAGGAAAAAATCCGGCCTTCCTTATGCAGATCGTCAAAGGTCCGGGTATGCGGAAAGGGCGTGAGCACCGTAAACTCAGCCATATCCAGTTCAATTTCCAGCAGAAAATCCACCAGTCTTTTTATATAGTCTTCGGTATGATAATCCAGGCCCAGCAGAATGCTGCCCTCCACGGCAATGCCATAATCATGATAGCGTTTGACGCGGTCGCGGATATGATTCGAGGAATCGAAAATTGCCTGATAGATGAACCACGCACCCGCCTGAGCCGCAAGATCCAGGACTTTGTCGTCATCTTCAATGGGATGGCTGCACCATTTCTTTTTAAGCGGAATCATCTCTTTGAAAAGTCCCATCTCCCAATCCTTATCCTGCGCCAGGGAATTATCCACAATAAACAAACGGTTATTATCGATAGCGGCCAGTTCTTCTATGACTTTATCATAGGGACGGGGACGGAATTTCCTGCCGCCCAGGAATCTCACGGCACATGGATAGCAGTTAAACCGGCAACCGCGCGAGGCGTGCACCAGATCGACCATCTGCACCCCGCGATAATTGTACATGCCGCGGTTTAAAATGCTGCGGCGTGCCGTGCCCACGCTTTCAATCGGCGGCTGATCCTGCATGAAGTTATAAACTTGAAATCGGCAAAGACCTGTTCCATCCGGCCTTCGGCCTCTCCTAAAAACACGGCATCGGCATGGAGCTCACTCTCTTCCGCATGCAGCATGGTGGCAATACCGCCGCACATCACTTTCACGCCTCTGGCGCGGAAGGCGTCCGCGATTTCCCAGCCGCGTTTGACCTGCGCGGTCAGCATGATTGATATTCCTACAAAATCGCAGCCTTCATCAAAGTTTATATCGTCAACGTTTTCATCGATGAATTTCACATCCACATCGGCAGGCAACGCGGCGGCCATGACAACCGGCCCGTGCGGCGGAAGCGTAAAACGCGTCTGGCGGTCCAGCTTTTCCCACTTTGGATAGATTAATAAAAATTTCATAATGGCTTTTAAATCTCCCTGTTATTTTGTGACGGCCCTGGCGATAACCTGCTTCATGATTTCATTGGAGCCGGCCAGAATGCGTGTGACGCGGATGTCCCGCCATGCGCGCGCGATCGGATACTCCTCACAATAGCCATAGCCGCCGAAGAGCTGCAGGCAGCGGTCGGCAACCCTCCATGCCATTTCCGTAATCCAGAGCTTTGCCATGGAAACTTCAACGGATACGGAGTTTTTCTGCCAGTGCTCCAGAATCATTTTATCCACAAACGTCCGGCCGATGGTAACTTCCGCTGCTATTTCCGCCAGGACAAACTGGGTATTCTGCAGCTGGGTCAGCTTCTTCCCGAAAACTTCGCGCTGTCTGCAATACCGGATCGTTTCTTCCAGCATGAATTCCGCAGCCGTCTGCGCACCGATGGCGCAGATCAGGCGTTCCTGCTGGAGATTGATCATCAGATTTTTAAATCCGGTGCCTTTTGGCCCCAGACGGTTTTCCCCGGGAATACGGCAATCGGCAAAAAAAAGTTCCGCGGTATCCTGTGACCGCCAGCCGATTTTATTGAGTCTCTTTCCCTTTTCAAAGCCGGGTGTTCCCGCTTCAACCAGGAACAAATCCACAGCTGCGTGCGGATTGCTTTCCCGGGGGTCTTTCGCCACCACAATCACCAGGTCGCAATTGATGCCGTTGGATATGAATGTTTTCTGGCCATTGAGAACAAAGGAATCGCCGTCCTCCAAAGCCGTGGTTTTGATGCCCGCGAGGTCACTGCCAGCCGCCGGCTCGCTCATGGCAATCGCCATGACGATATCCCCGCTGATACAGCCCGGCAGATATTTTTTCTTCTATCCCCCATTTTCTTCCAGGCCCAGCGCGGCACAATTCCGTCTTCTTCCCACTGCTCCACGTGGGGAACAATTTCTTTTTCCAGAAATTTCCGGAAAGAGTCCCGAAAAATCCGATGCTCCTGGGTGTAGGGAATCAAATCCATTGATTAATCTTCCACGCGTTTTTTCAAAATCCGTTTTAAAACCTTTCCGCTTTGATTGCGCGGAAATTCATCGACAAAAAAGATCCGTTTGGGAACTTTGAAGTTGGCGATTTTCCCAGAAAGGGCATTGATGATGTCCGCTTCGGACATTTGCATTTCCCTGTTCGGGATAACAAACGCGCCGACAACCTCCCCTCTCCTGGGATCGGGAATTCCCACCACGGCGGCTTCCTTGATGCCGGGCAGCGTCTGCAGCGCCCGCTCCACCTCCACGGGATATATATTTTCCCCGGACGAAATAATCATCTCCACTTTTCGCCCCACAATATAAACAAAACCGTCTTCGTCTCGTCGCCCCATGTCGCCGGTGCAAAACCAGCCGTCCCTGAAGACGGCTCCTGTTGCCGTCTCATTGTTCCAGTAGCGGGGAAACACGTTCGGCCCCTGAACAAGAATTTCTCCCGGATCCGTCGTATGGATATCGCATCCCTGATCGTTTACAATGCGCAGGTTCACATGAAACACTTCCTTGCCCACCGAACCCGCCTTGCGCACCGAATCTTCCAGGTCCAGCGAGGTTAGTCGTCCGGTTTCCGTAAGGGCGTAGCCCTGCACAAATCCCACGCCCTTTTCGTCCTGGTACTTCCGGATGACCGGAAGGGGAATCGGCGCACCGCCGGAAATGAAAAAATGCACATGCGACAGATCTGCATCACGCCATTCCGGTGCATCCGCTATCATCTGGTACATGACCGGCACCGCAAACATATAGTTTATTTTTTCCCGGCAGATGGTCTTGAGAATTTCCGAGGCATTGTAAAAACTGCTGATCATGATGCTTCCGCCGGCGTAAATGATCGGCGTCACGGAAGCCGCGAGCGCACCGATATGAAACAGGGGCGCGACAACCAGTGATTTGTACGACCGGTCAACCCCGTATCCCAGAAGTGAATGAATCGCACCGAACAGAATGTTCTGATGCGTCAGAACCGCTCCTTTAGGATCGCCTGTCGTGCCGGACGTATACATGATAAACAGCGGATCGGACAGATCGGCTCCCCGGCTTTTCAGCGGTTCGCTGGTTTCAGAATCTTCAACGTAATCGGCAAAGTCCGGATCAACCGCTGCATTTCCCTCACCCAGGCGATAGTAGCGCAAAACGGGAATGCCGGCCGCCTTGATCTCGTCGACTTTCGACGCAAACTCGGTTGAGTAGATCAACACTTCAGGCGCACTGTCGCGCAGAATATACAGCAGCTCCGGCACAGCCAGACGGAAATTGAGCGGCACCATGATCATGCCGGTCCTGGCGCAGGCGAAGAATATTTCCAGAAATTCACTGGAATTCGACATCAGAAGAGCGACACGCATGCCCTTCACGATGCCCAGGTTTTCAAGCGCATGCGCGGTTTCATTCACCCGCCTGTTGAACTGTTCATTATTATAGGACTTGCTTTTTTCCGTCAGAAACGGTTTGTCGGGCGCGATCATCGCCCGTTTACTGATCCATTCCCCGATATTCACAATATTTCCTCATTGACGTTTGCAATCACTGAAAACCAGATATACGTAAGTTCCGCGGAGGCAGCCATCCTTTTTCCACAGATAAAGCCAGAGCGCAAGCCCGAATACCGCCGCTTGAAAAACTCTCGCCGAGGGAGCCTTTGACGGATGTCACATACGGCTTTTGCTCACACACATCAAACAGTTCATCATAGGCCCGTGCTTCCACGGCATCCAGCACCCTGTCTCCGTTGGCCGCTGCCATGACCGTCGTGATATCCCCGGGGGCGACACCGGCGTTATTCATCGCCCGCCGGCACGTTCTGAGGATGCCTTCAGTATTCTTAGGCCATTCAGTGGGCAGCGTTGGCGAAGACCCCATGCCGGAGCCTGTTATTTCGCAGTATATCCGGGCGCCCCGATTCCTGGCTGAAGACAGGCTTTCCAGGCAAAGGATGCCGCAGCCTTCGCCTACAACATAACCGTTGCGCAGCATGTCAAAAGGACGCGCTCCCTCCTCCCCGCCCTTATCAGGCGACAGACCATGAAACTTCTCCATGGACTCATAATAAAATTTAGACAAAATATCCACTCCACCCGCGAGCATGAAATCCGCCGCGCCGCGTTTTATCTCGGAAACGGCGTACGCGATGGCCGTCTCAGCGGAAACGGCGAAATGCGTAACGGTATTGGGAACCAGGATCGGGTTGACCGAAGATGGTCCTTCACCCATGAGCGCGTCCGCGACCTGAACCGTAACATCCGTCGCTCCGAACGACGTACCCAGGAGGATGCCGATACGGTCACGGTTTTCAGCGTTGATGGTCACCCCTGCATCGTCAAGCGCCATTCGTGCCGAAGCGGCCGTCATCAATGACGTCTTGTCCATCCTCCGCAGATTTTTGACGGAAATGAAATCCCGCGGGGTGAAATCACGGACTTCCGCCCCAAGGTGCGACAACACGGCGCTGGTATCAAACGATTTCACCGTGTCAATGGCACAGACGCCTTCAAAAAGCCGCCGGGAAAATTCGTCCTTGCCCACACCCAGCGGTGTAACGAGACCCAGACCCGTCACGACAATGCGATGGCTGTCCGACCGGTCACGATCATTATCCATGGACCGCCCCCTGCCCTTCGTATTTCCCGAAAACAACCGTGGTGTTGTTCCCGCCAAATGCAAAGGAATTGGACAAAACATGACGCAGGTCAGCCGCACGGGCGCCTTCCGTCACGTAATCCAGGTCACATTCGGGGTCACGTTCCTTAAAATGAATCGTCGGCGGAATAAAGCCATGCGACAACGCCAGCAGGCTGACAACGGCTTCCAGCGCGCCCGCCGCATCCAGCGGATGAGCATGCATGGATTTTGTTGAACTCACCGGAATAGAGTAGGCGCGCACGCCGAATACTTCTTTAATGGCCCTGGTTTCCGTCGAGTCGTTGGCCGGCGTAGCGGTCCCATGGGCGTTGATGTAATCAATATCTTCAGCGGACAGTCCGCTGTCCTTCAGGGCCGCCCGCATCGAACGCACGGCGCCGGAGGCTTTTTCATCGGGGGCGGTCATATGAAATGAATCACAGCTCACTCCGTATCCCAGGATTTCGCCGTAAATTGTCGCACCCCGCGCCAGCGCCGACTCCAGCGATTCCAGAACCAGAATGGCCGCCGCCTCTCCCAGCGAAAGACCGGAGCGGTTCCTGTCAAAAGGCCGGCAGACATCCTCATCCACGGCTTTCAGGGCGTTAAAAGCCGCGTAGGTAATCCGGCACATCGGATCGACGCCGCCGGCCAGCATGATCCGCGCCTGACCGCTCTGAATCAGATCCCTGGCATACCCCACCGCGTTGGCGCCCGAAGAACAGGCGGTCATCAAGGTGGTTTTAGGGCCTAAAAGTCCCAGATTAGACGCAATCCGGTCGGCCGAGGATGCGCAATAGACGGTCGCCAGGCGGGAAAATCTTGACCTATCGAGACCTTTCGCAAGCAACTCCGAGTAAAAGGTTTCCGCTTCGAACAACCCTCCGGAACCTCCGCCGATAACTACCCCCATGTCTTCTTTGACCGGTTCCGGAGGCGGGTAAAGACCGGCATCGGTGAGCGCCTCGATCGTTGCTGCGAAGGCCAGCTGATCGGCGCGGGACATTCTTTTGAGAGAAAATTCATTCGGTATGGACTCGCGGGGGTTGAAATTCCTGATCTGTCCACCCTTATGCGTGCGAAATCCGGCTGTATCAAAAAGATCAATCTCCGAAATGCCGCAGACACCACCCCGCAAAGACGCCGCGAATTGCGCAACATTCCCGCCGATGGCGTTTATTGTCCCTAAGCCTGTAATCACAACGCGCTTTTTACTGTTCATCCGCAATTTCAGCCTATTGATTTCGATGCCCTTTTTAAGGATCGGGAAACTTAAAATGGGCAGCACAAAAAGTCAAACAAATATTAAAAATAAGGGGGTACGGGCACAGTACCTCATCAGGAAACGTTTTAAAACATTTTTCTGCCAAACGCGTTTAGATGAACCATGTCGGACACCGGCCTGCGCGGAGGCCCTTCCTTCGGCTCCACCGCCGGGCGTCCGACGGGAATCACGGCAGCCACTTCATACCCGTCGGGCAGACCAATTACTTTCCGGCAGGCATCATGGTCCATCAGGCCGACGACGACCGTTCCCAGGCCCATTTCATGCGCGGTAAGACAAAGTGTCTGCGTGGCGATGCCCAGGTCAAACATATACCAGCTGGCATGCTTGGTGACGTCAACTCCTCCGTAGCACCCGGATACACCGGATTTCGCGCAGACGACAATCAAAGCGGAAGCAATGAGCGAACATTTTGTCGCGGGATTTTTTTCAGAATAAGTCGCTACGACTTGATTGATAATCTCGCGGTCGCGCACTACGACAAACTCCCATACCTGTGTGTCGCCGAATAATCCGGCGTAAGCGTTGCGATCAATTCCATCGAAATGGTGTTCTTTTCCCGGGTTCTAAAGAAAAACGATCCGGGCGGAAACAATTTGTTGGTCCCCTGAATATAAACCAGATTTAACCCTGTATTGCAGTACCTCGCGATACTGAACACCCCTTTATTGAAAGGCCCGAGTCTGCCGTCACGGCTTCTGGTTCCTTCCGGGAATAAAAATAAATTGCCTCCGGCGGCCAGATGCGCCTTGATGCTCTCCAAATTATTGATCATGGCCGCTCCCGTCATTTCAGATGGCGAGGAAGACACATAACCCGCTTTCTTCATGAACCAGCCGAAAACCGGCACCCGGAAAAACGTTTTTTTAATAATCGTCGTCTGGCGCGGAAACAGCGATACCAGCAGGATCGGGTCAAGGTAGGACAGGTGATTGCTCACGATCACAGACGACCGGAGCGCGCGCACCTCCGGATCGATCTTATACGTTGTGCGGGGAATGAGCCGGCCGGTCAGGTTAAAAAAGAACTTCATGTGCAGGTAAAATAATTTCTGGATGGCCCCTGCGCTGTTTTTTGTAAACAGATAACAGGGTATAAACAGGAACAGCATTATGAACAAAAAGCCGAACAGAAAATAGCCCCATACAATCAACATGAGGCAAAAATCGCCGATCAGCTGAAAAAATCGAATAAACACCATTTGATATCAGGTCAACTTTCGAATCAGCAGGCTGGTATTGACGCCGCCGAACGCAAAATTCTGAATGGCCGCGGTTTTGACCGGATGTTCGATGAGCTTCTGAACGTGCCTGACCATCGCGCAGCGTTCATCAATGTCTTCGAGATTGAGCGTCGGGGCGATAAAATTCTCCTGCATCATGTAAAGCGTTAAAACCGTTTCAATGACTCCGCAGGCCGCCATCGTGTGT
>PHBN01000254.1 GCA_002840635.1 Deltaproteobacteria bacterium HGW-Deltaproteobacteria-1 | reverse complement strand
TATCCGGATTACATCGGCACGGAGCCGCTGGGGGTCATGTTCGGAAGACAATTCACTGGCTTTCAGTTTCCGGCTGATGATGGCGCCGCCGCAAGTGATTGACTATGTTGTTGTTCATGAATTGATGCATATCCGTGAGAAAAATCATTCTTCAAAATTCTGGCGGTTAGTGATAGAAGCAATGCCGGATTCCATGTCACACCGGCGCTGGCTTCGCGAGCATCAGGATATGTTCAAACTTTAACCGTTGGGAAAGGGACGCGCAACTGTAATTTTATGGATATTAAAGAAACCATTGATCTGACACACCGGAAACTTCTGGCTGATCAATTTCATCAATTAAATCTCGGCATATCGGACTATACGTTTGCCAATGTCTTTCTGTTTCGCAATGTTCACCGGTACGAAATCCTGAAAAAGGAATGCGGCGTTTTTATTTCCGCCCACAACCGGCAGGGGCAAAACTACATTATGCCGCTTGCCGATCTGCGCCTCTGCAGCCTGGACATGCTCAAAGGCCTGCTCAACGCCGACAACTTCTTCTTTCCCGTCCCCGAAGAATGGCTGTCCTATCTTCCTGAAAAAATCTTCCATGTAACATACGACGACAGCGAATCGGACTATATTTATCTTACAAAAAATATGGCGTCCTTTGCGGGCAAAACCTACACCAGACACCGCAATCATCTGAACCAGTTTTGCAGCCTGTATCGGCCCGACGGTCTGCCTATAGGCGGCGCGAATATCGGTGACGCGATGGTTGTTTTGCGCCAGTGGCAGGAGGATTCTGTTCTGAACGCAGGTAAAACCGATTTTGCGGTTTGCGCGGAGGCGCTGAGGTACTTTCAGGAGCTTGCGCTGTGGGGGACAATCTACTATATTGAAAATAAACCGGCGGGTTTTATCATTGGCGAGCCTCTGAATGCCGATATGTTCTGCCTGCATTTTGCCAAGGCATCAAAACAGTATCACGGTATCTATGAGTTTATGTTCAATGACACCGCCAAACGGCTGGAGCCGCAGTACCGGTATCTGAACCTCGAAGAAGACATGGGCAACGGAAATCTGCGGCGCACCAAAACCTCCTACGGCCCGGAAAAGATTTTGAAAAAATACCGCATCAGCCTCGCGCGCTGATGCCTGAAAGACGAAGGATATGGCACCTCCGGATATCATAACCACCCTGCGCGAAGGCGATCAGGGTATTATTCACTCCATGGACGGGGGTTCCGCCCTCACCAGCCGCCTGGCCGGTATGGGCATAGTTACAGGGGCAAGATTCAGAATCGCCCAGGTCAGCGGTGGCCTGATCGTTGTTCAGGTCTCGGGTACGCGCATTGCACTGGGCCGGGGAGAGGCCTCAAAAATTTCCGTCTATAAAATAGATCCCGATGAAGCAGTCTGCGAACCGGCCATTGAAAAAGAAATCACCGTCGCGCTGGTCGGCCAGCCCAACGTCGGCAAGTCAACCATTTTCAACATTCTGACCGGCCTGTCGCAGCACGTCGGCAACTGGCCGGGTAAAACCGTGGAGAAAAAAGAAGGCGAACACCGTTCGGACCATCTCCTGATCCGGATCGTTGATCTGCCCGGCACATACAGCCTTACCGCATTTTCCGAAGAGGAACGGGTTGCCCGCGATTTCCTCATTCAGGAAAAGCCGGACCTGGTCATTCTGGTCCTCAACGCCTCGGCGCTGGAAAGAAGCCTTTACCTTCTGTCCGAAGTCCTGCTGCTCAACCGTCCGGTCATTGCGGCCGTCAACATGCTTGATGTCGCCTCCGGCCAGGGCATCCAGATCAACACGACAACTCTGCAGGAAAAACTGGGTATTCCTGTTGTTCCAATGATCGCAAAAAGAAACAGCGGCATCAGGGACCTGGTGGAACAGATTTCCGCTTTTGCCGCGGACGGCGCTAAACTGCAGCCCAGCCAGCCGGAAGTCTCCACGGACCATCTCCGGATTTACCGGCAGATTTTAGAAATTGTTCGTCCGCTGGTTCCCCAACCCTATACGTCCGAATGGACTGCCGTTAAAATCATGGAAGGTGATCCGGAAGCCTCAGCCCTGGTTGAAAAGCTCGCCGATCAAACCGCGTGGAATACAATCCAGGATTTGTTGAGCAAGCACGAGGATGCGCTGCATGCCGTGGTCAACGGACGATACGACTGGATTGAACAAATCAGCCGCGCGGCAATGTCGCAGTTCAGGATGGGGCAGGTGGTCCTGACCGATCGGATCGACCATGTCCTGACACGCCCGGTGTTTGGCATTCCCATTCTGCTGGCGGTCATGGCCCTTGTCTTCGGTCTTACATACAGCGTCGGGATACCGCTGCAAAACTGGATGAATGAAGGCATCCAGCATTTTGTAAAAATGATCAGTCCATGGACAGCCGGATGGCCCTTGTGGCTGCACGGCATCCTGATCAACGGTGTGATCGGCGGCGCAGGTTCCGTGTTGGCGCGCGCCGCGTTTGTCATGGACCGCATTATGCATCTGGTCGGACTGCACGGCAAAAGCTTCATTCCCATGTGTCTGGGATTTGGCTGCAACGTGCCCGCTGTTCTGGGTGCAAGAATTATCGAAACGCGCAAGGCCCGCATGATCACCCTGCTGCTGATTCCTTTTGTTCCCTGTACCGCAAGGCTTGCCGTTCTGACTCTGATTTCGGCGGCCATTTTCGGTTCGAAGGCCGCCTTAGTTTCCTGGTCCATTCTGGCGCTGAACATTGCCGTGCTGGGTCTGGCGGGTGCTCTGGTCAACAAAACCCTGTGGAGGCAGGACGCGCCTTTCATCATGGAGCTGCCGATTTATCACCGCCCGGAAGCCAGGGCCATCTTTATGGTGATCTGGTCCAGAATAGTTGCCTTTGTTCGCAAAGCCGGAACGGTTATCCTGGCCGTTTCCGTCATCATCTGGCTGATTTCTTATTTCCCGGCCGGTGCGGTGGAAACAAGTTGGCTTGCCTCGCTGGGCAGGCTGATTGAACCGCTAGGCGTTCCACTGGGCCTGGACTGGAAGATGATCACCGCGCTTTTGACGGGACTTGTCGCCAAGGAAACCGTTGTCGCAACACTCGGCGTCCTGTATTCCGTCGGAGAAGGGGGATTGGCCGGCATACTCCCCTCCGTTATGAGCCATGCCTCCGCCGCGGCGTTTCTGGTTGTCATGATGCTTTTTGTTCCCTGCGTCGCGACTATCGCTGTTCTGCGACAGGAAATGAACAGCAGCAAATGGTTTTATTCAACCATCATCATGACGCTGATCGTCTCCTATCTGGGCGGCATGGCCGCATATCAAGTGGTCAGACTATTAGGTAAATAGACTGTTAGGCTACAGTCTATTTACCTTCTTGCATTTTTTCCAACTCCATAATTTTTGCCCGAAGATCGGCTGGAATGGGAACTTTCTTATTATTGCGGTAGTCGTAAGTTACGACAACGCCTTCACCATCGGCGGCGATTCGTTTGTGTTTGGTGCTGAAAACTTCATGGCCCATGACAAACCGGTCTTCTTCCATGGACAAAATCTTGGTTCCTACAATCACTGTGTCCGGGTATTGCAGGGGCATTTTGAAGCGGCACTCGGTTGAAGCAAGTATCGGCCCGATACCCGATTCGCGAGCATAGTCTATCATGTTCAGGCGGTTGAAGTATTCAATTCGAACAGTTTCAAAATAACGAAAATAGATGATGTTGTTAACATGCCCCATGGCGTCCATCTCGCCCCAGGCCACGGGAATATTCATTGTTACCGTGCAAGCCGATAAAACATCTTCCATATTGCCTCCCTGCCGTGTGTTTTGAAATATTGTTAAAAATGAAAAATGGTTCTTTATACTTATTCATCAATATAACGTCAGTCTGCGCAAAAAGCAATGCGGTTGATATCCTAAATTGACTTTTATCGACACCTGTGAGAGCCTGACAACAATACACA
>PHBN01000253.1 GCA_002840635.1 Deltaproteobacteria bacterium HGW-Deltaproteobacteria-1 | reverse complement strand
ATCAGATCCTTGGCGAATCCAAAATTGTTGCGGTAGCGGACGTCGTTGAATCAATGACTTTCCACCGTCCATATCGTGCGGCGTTGGGAATTGAAATGGCGTTGCAGGAGATCACAAAATACAGGGGAATACTTTATGACGCAGATTCAGTGGATGCCTGTGTGAAATTAATCCGTGAAAAAAAATTCAAATTTTAAAGCTTATTATCTCCAGGTTTCAATATGTAACAAACACCATTCATGCTATATATTTCGTGGTCAAGATTGCCTTGACATACCAAACCGTGTTTCCTATACTTCGCCTACATAAATTAAGGAAGCGTTGCCATGACGAAAATGACTCTCAAGCGAAAGATTATCGGCCTTGCCGTGCTGGCGGCCGTTTTACCGGTTGTTGTCATGATGATCCTCATGGCATCGTTCGAAGCATCCATCTCGGAGATGACATCGAAAGAGTTGAGTGATGTCGCCAGGACAAACATGGCCCAGATTGCGCGGGATGTCTATGCGCTTTGCGAAACGTCAAACAACCTCATCCAGAAAAAAATCAACAACGGCCTGAATATCGCCGGAAACATCCTGAAACAGCATAAGGGCATAGAAGCGGCGAAAGAAACGGTTGTTTGGAATGCCGTCAATCAGGTGACCCGGCAAACACAGAAGGTCGAATTGCCCAGGTTGATGGCAGGCGGGGTCTGGCTTGGCCAGAACCGTGATCTGGCAATCCCCACGCCCATTGTTGATGAAGTGGAAAAACTTGTCGGCGTTACCTGCACGATCTTTCAGCGCATGAATGATCGCGGCGACATGTTGAGGGTTGCAACCAATGTGGAAGACCTTGAAAAAAAACGCGCCATCGGCACTTACATACCGGCCGTTCTTCCGGATGGAACAGACAACCCGGTTACCGCGGCAGTCCTGAAGGGTCAATCCTACCGGGGGCTCGCCTATGTGGTCAATACCTGGTACCTGACCGCTTATGAACCGATTACAGACAAAGCGGGAAAGATTATCGGCATGCTTTACGTGGGCGAGAAACTGGAATCCGTGGCATCGCTCAGAAAAGCAATCATGGAAATGAAAGTGGGAAAGGTAGGCTACGTGGGTGTCATCGGCGGCAAGGGTGAGCACAAGGGCCGTTACATTATTTCCAAGGACGGTGCACGCGACGGTGAAAGCATCTGGGACCAGAAAGACATGTACGGCAACAACACCGTCCAGACCATTGTTGCCAATGCCCTGAAACAGCCAAAGGGCGAGGTCTTTTATCATGAATACATCTGGCAGAATCCCGGTGACTTTCAGCCCAGAAAAAAGGTTTCATCCGTGATCTATTTCGAGCCCTTTGACTGGGTGATCGTGGCGGGAACCTATGAGGATGATTTTTTCGGGCCCATCGGCCATGTCCATAAAATGATTCAATCGCAATTCGTTAAATTGATCCTGGCGGGACTGCTGATTATCCTCGTGTCGGTGCTGCTTGCCGTGTTCCTGGCGCGGCGCTTGACCAATCCCCTGGAGCTGACAACAAGCCTGGCACAGAAGATCGCAACCGGAGACATTCAAAAAGCGCGGGAAGAATTGGCAGGGACACAGGCGGCGCGGATAATCCAATCAGGAGATGAAACAGGGGAGCTTCTCAGCGCCTTCCAGGCCATGACGGGCAATCTGGATTCCCTGATCGGCCAGGTCCATCGGTCAGGTATCCAGGTAACAACATCTGCTACGGAAATTTCCGCTTCGGCGCGGGAGCTGGAATCCACCGTCGCCCAGCAGGCGGCATCCACGACCCAGGTAACGGCCACCAGCCGCGAGATATCCGCCACGGCAGACGATCTTGCCCAGACAATGGACAAGGTCAATGTCTCCCTCAATGATACCATCGGGATGGCTGAATCAGGCCGCAAGGACCTCACCCAAATGGAAGGGGCAATGAGGGAACTGGTCAAAGCCACTTCATCGATCTCCTCGAAATTATCGGTCATTAACGATCGGGCCAACAAGATATCCCATGTGGTCACCACCATCAATAAAATCTCAGATCAGACGAACCTTCTGTCCCTGAACGCCGCCATCGAAGCGGAAAAAGCCGGTGAATTCGGGAGGCTGACCAGGATCATCGACCAGGTGCGCCTGCACGGTCCGCAGTTTACCATTGTGAAGGACGGCATGTACGGCCAGTCCCAGGGTGCCCAGCAGATCAGCGATGCCATGGGACATTTGTCCCTAGCGGCCCAGCAGACAAAAGATTCACTTCATGAATTCAAACTGGCGACGGAGCAGCTCAACGAGGCCATCGCGGGTCTTCAGTCAGAGGTCTCCCGGTTCAGAATCAGCTCCTGATCGGACATTATCATGCTGCTACTTCAGTTTCAGGCCGGGACGGATCGCTACGGCCTTGATATTGAACAGGTGATCGAGGTATCTTCTCTTGTGGCCCTGAGGGCCGTTCCCCATGCGCCGCCTCAAGTTGCGGGAACCTTCAATTACCGGGGGACGCTCACTCCCGTTGTCGACATGACCGCGCTTCTCACCGGTGTTCCTTCCCGCCCCAGGATGAGCACGCGCATCATTCTTGTTGCGTATAAAGGAGACGACGGCCGATCACACACGCTGGGGCTGCTGGCCGAAGCGGTTACAGAAATGATCAGCTGTCAGAAAGAAGATCTCCAGCAGCCGGTTGTCCGCGTCAGCGGCGCCCCTTATCTGGGAGACATGATTTTTGACGCGCATGGTTCTATCCAGGTTCTGGACATGGAGAGGCTTTTCACCCGGGATATGCTGTTTATCCTTTTCCCGCCGGAGGTCGCAAACGGATGAAAACGCCGCCTGCCATCGGACGGTTCCTCGATGAATCCCTCAAAATGGATGAGGATGCAGTGGGGAAAGGAGCTGTAAGCCGCGCCATTCAGGAGGCCATGCGGGAGGAAGGCATCTCTGCCCCGCATGTCTACGAAAAGTTATTTGTGTCATCGCAGGACGTCCGCCAGCGCTTCATAAATGCCGTTGTCGTCGGGGAAACCTGGTTCTTTCGTGACAGGGGTCCTTTCACCAGTCTTGCGCGCCACGCCCGGGAAATACAAAATGATCTCTCCCTCAACGTTCTGAAGATCCTGTCTGTTCCCTGTGCGTCCGGAGAGGAACCTTATTCGATCGTTATGACGCTTTTCAATGCCGGTCTGGCTCCGGCATCTTTCAGCGTTGATGGTGTGGATATCAGTACCCGTGCACTGGACAGCGCCCGCCGGGCCTGTTATGGAAGCGGGTCTTTCAGGGGAAACCTCGGAGAGGAATTTGCCGGATTTTTTGAAATAACGCCTCACGGCCGTCTGCTGTCCAGGCACGTGGTAAAGCAGGTCACCTTTCATCATGCAAATCTGCTGTTGCCGGGAAGCCTTGCCGGACAAGGACCGTTCTCGGTCATCTTCTGCAGGAATCTGTTGATCTATCTGATGCCCGAGGCACGCCGTGAGATTTTCGATCGGCTGGACCGGCTTCTGCTGCCCGGGGGAGTCCTCTTTTCCGGCCACACGGAAACCATTTTCTGGCATCAGCAGGGCTACATTCCCCTTCCCTGGGACCGTTCCTTTGCTTTGACCAAACCCGTTTCATCGCCGGTGTTAAAAAAATCGTCAACAGCCAGCGTTGCGAAATCGTCTCCACCGTCTGCCCGCCGCCGGGATATCCATGCTCCCAAGGAGCCCCGCACGGTTTCAGGAAGCGGGTTTTTGGAAACCGGCGCCCCGGATGTTTCTCCCGCAATGACGATGGCCGGCGAGAAAAAGAAAATGGCTGGCCCTGTCAGGGAAAGCGTCGAACCGTTTATCGACGAGCAGTTTCAGGAGGCGCGTCGTCTGGCCGATCAGGGCAATATGGAGCGCGCCATGCATCTTTGTCAGGAATGTGTGCAAAAGAGCGGGCCGGCGGCGGATATTTACTGCCTCATGGGGATCATCCACATGGCCAGGCAGGATCTGAAAGGCGCTGAAGATTGTTTTCTCAAGGCGATTTATCTTGATCCCGGCAACTACGAAAGTCTTGTTCATATCAGCTTTCTATATCGTCAAAAAGGGGATCAGGGGAAAGCGGCTCTCTACATGAATAGGGCCGGCAGACAGGCAGACCGGCAGGAAAACAACAGGGGAAACGATGAAACACATTCCATAGCACAGACGGTTGAAAACGTTGCGGCAGGAAGAACGGATCAGAAACATGGGAAGTAGCGCGGGATATTGCTGGAAGGAAAAAGGAATCTTTGGCGACGGATCGTGCCCGGAACTGGCGCACCTGATCCATTGCCGCCGGTGCCCGGTCTATGCTGACGTGGGAAGACAGCATCTGGACCAGGAGATGCCGCGCGGATTCCTGGAAGAACGGACGTCTGTTATGGCTCAGCCCAAGGAGTCGGTCAGACTGGACA
The DNA here is from genome assembly GCA_002840635.1 of Deltaproteobacteria bacterium HGW-Deltaproteobacteria-1. GTDB lineage: Bacteria > Desulfobacterota > Syntrophia > Syntrophales > Smithellaceae > UBA8904. The sequence goes on along the minus strand of PHBN01000253.1, from coordinate 3,407 downwards.
CCATATCCGTCATGGTTTTTCGTCTCTCCGGGGAGCGCTTTGCCCTGAAGACCATTTTTTTCCAGGAAGCGGCGGAACCGGTTCGTTATCATACGCTGCCACTGAAGGTTAATCGTGTTTTCCGGGGCATTGCCAATATTAACGGCGAGCTTTTGCTCTGTCTTTCGATTGCACACCTTCTGGAGCGCTGGTTGTGGGGCGTGATGGACAGCGCTTTGTGTTTCCCGTCGAGCAGATCCTGGGGGTCCATCGGATCGCCCTGGAAGATTTGGGAGAAGTCCCGGCCACACTGTCGCGTTCCGCAAGGGCGTTGACCAGGGGAATATTCCTGCTCAATGGCCGTCCGGTAGGTCTTCTGGACGAAGACCGGCTTTTCCCCGCCATGACGAGGAGTCTTAACCAATGACTGCTTCAGCAAATTTTTCTGTCGATCCCCTCATGATGGACCTGTTCCGTGTGGAGTTGGAAAACAATACCCGGACCCTGGAGTCCGGTCTGGTTACGGCTGAACGGGACCAGACGCCAGAACGGATTGAACCCCTCATGCGGGCGGCCCATTCCATCAAGGGAGCCGCGCGGATTGTCGGTTTAAATGCCGCTGTCACCCTCGCCCATGCCATGGAGGATGTCCTTTCTGCAGCTCAGCACGGCAAAATGACGCTTACGGCTGATGCGGTCGACAGGCTCCTGAAGGGAAATGATTTTTTTGCGGCTCTTGCGCGTCTGGAAGTCAGTGAACTGATCGCCGCCCTGGAAAAGGGAACAGATGAGATTCAGTCTCTATCAGGTCAAATCAGGGCACTGTTGTCTTTGCCTTCCGAAGCCCGCCAGGAAGCCGGGACAGCGAAAACCGCCGCCGTGGAGACAAAACCGGGGGCTGCGGATTCTGCAATATCCGCATCAACCCTTGACTTTTCCGCCGACGCTGTAAAAAGTGTCCCTGACGGGTCCGTGGAGGATGCCTGCCCTGGCCTTCCTGCCGTCCAGCCGGTTTCCCGCCCCGGTGCCATGCAGGATAAAGGAGAAGGGGGCCTGGTCCGCGTCCGTTCGGAAAACATGAACCGGCTCATGGCCCTGGCCGGCGAATTCCTTGTCCAGACGCAGTCTGTCAAAACAGTCTATCAAAGCCTCCTGGGTCTGAAGAGAAATATTGTTGAACTGGAAAAGCCTCTGCGGCTTTTCTCTGAAGACCAGATCAAAAATGAAGACGGGGAAAGTAATGCAAACCTCGGGGAAACGATCACCCGTGTAGCAAATTTTGAACAGACGGTTTCCCAGGAGATTATCCGGTTCGAAAGATTCTCGCGACGCCTGGAGCATCTGGCCCATCGCCTCTACAACGAAGTCATCAGCAGCCGCATGGTGCCGTTTTCGGACGGCCTCCACGGTTTTTCACGCATGGTCAGAGACCTGGCCCGGGAAACAGGCAAGCAGATCAGGTTCGAGATTGCCGGAAACTCAACACCCGTTGACAGGGACATTCTGGAGAAACTGGAGGCGCCCCTGTCTCACCTGATCCGGAATGCCATCGACCATGGCATGGAAACACCTCATGAGCGGATAGGGGCAGGCAAACCCGCCGAAGGGACCATCACGCTGGAAGCCCGGCATATCGCGGGAATGCTGAATATTTCACTGTCCGATGACGGTCGGGGGATCAATCCCGAAGACCTCAGGGGCAAGGTCGTTGAAAAGGGATTCGTCACTTCCGAAATGGCCGGGAGCCTGAGCCGGGCTGAACTCTTCGAGTTTCTGTTCCTGCCGGGGTTTTCAACCGCCCGGGGCGTGACGGAAATTTCCGGACGGGGAGTAGGTCTGGATGTGGTTTTCAACATGGCCCATGAAGTGGGCGGAACGGTGCGCGTTGATTCCGAAGCCGGTCGGGGTTCCCGCTTCCAGCTTCAATTACCGCTGACGCTCTCGGTGCTTCGCACCCTGCTGCTTTCGATTGACGGTGAGCCTTATGCCCTGCCCCTGTCGCGCATTGACAGGGTGCTTTCTCTTTCCCATACCGACATCCGGGAGATTGAAGACCGCCAATACTGTATACTGGACGGAGAAAATGTGGGCATCCTCTCCGCCCGCCAGCTTTTTCAGCTGCCGCCTGACTCAAGATCAGAAGATCGGCTCAATGTTGACTCAAGATCAGAAGATCGGCTCAATGTCGTGGTGATCAGCGACCGGCTGAATCGCTACGGTCTCGTGGTAGATGATGTCATCGGGGAGGAAAACCTTGTGGTGCGTCCTCTCGACAGCCGGCTGGGGAAAGTTCCCAATGTAAGCGCCGGCGCCATCCTGGATGACGGTTCACCGGTTGTCATTTTTGACGCGGACGACCTGGTGCGGTCCATCCACCAGCTGCTGACGGCCGGGAAGCTCCAGAAGATCGGCAAAGGCATACCCGCTGTAACGGCAGGAAAAAAACGGGTTCTCATTGTCGATGATTCTCTGACCGTTCGTGAAGTGGAGCGCAGGCTTCTGGAAACCGCCGGCTACGAAGTTCTGACGGCTGTTGACGGTGTGGACGGCTGGAATACCCTGACCGCGCAGTCTTTTGACCTCCTGATCTCTGACGTGGATATGCCCCGCATGAACGGCATCGATCTTGTTCGGACGGTCAAGGCGGACCCCCTGCTCAAGGAAATGCCGGTGATGATCGTTTCGTATAAGGACCGCGAGGAAGACCGTTTGCGGGGCCTTGAAGCCGGGGCGAATTATTACCTGACGAAAGGCAGCTTTCATGACGAAAGCCTGCTGACCGCCGTGCGCGATCTGATCGGAGAACCCTGATGCCTCTGCAGACCGCCATTGCCCATCATGATGCCGCAACCCGAAACCTCCTGCGGCAAATCCTCACGCCGGAAACAGACTACCATGTGGTCTGGACGGCCGGCAGCGGGGCGGACGCTCTTTTGAAATGCCGCCGTGATCCTCCGGACATTCTGCTGGTCGATCTGGCCCTTGCTGACACGGACAACGCCCGGTTTATCTGCGACGTTATGAAAGAAACACCCTGTGCCATCCTGATCCTGTCCGATGCCGTGATTTCCCGGCAGGCGGGCAAAGTCTTCGAGGCGATGGGGTGTGGCGCTCTTGATGCCATTGTAACCCCCGCTCTCAAAGAGAACGGCCTGGTGGAAGGAAGCGACTCGCTGATCAAAAAAATGGCCATGATGGCAAAGCTTATCGGGAATGCACCTCAGCCGCCGTCATCGGGTGCTGCTCAGTTAACGGGAAAACCCGAGCATCTGCCGACTCTGATTGCCATAGGAGCTTCAACGGGCGGTCCCCGGGCTCTGGCAACGATCCTGTCGGGCCTTCCTGAAAGCCTGAATGCCGCCGTCGTCATTTGCCAGCATGTTGATCTCCAGTTTGCTCAGGGGATGGTCCAGTGGCTGAAATCCCAA
>PHBN01000252.1 GCA_002840635.1 Deltaproteobacteria bacterium HGW-Deltaproteobacteria-1 | reverse complement strand
TTTTTATTGCCATTACCCTTTTGCCTTCGGTGCGGATCACACCGGAACATCACAAGATGTATGTCAAAGTCTGCGCGGAGGAAAAAGTTGACGGAATTGAATTTTCCGGAACACCGCTGGACAAGGTGGCGGGAATGGAAGCGGTCGAGCTTCTCAAAAAAGCCGGCGTGAAAATGTTCCATAAAGTCGGCGCCATCCGTCATGCGCTCCACGCGCAAAAGATCGGCTTCGACGGTGTGTACGCTGCAGGGATCGAAGAAGGCGGCCATCCGTTGAATGATGACGTAACTACCATGGTGCTCACACGCAAAATGGTTTCTTCCTTAAAAATTCCCGTGGTCTCGGTCGGTGGAATCGCCGACGGATCGGGGCTGGCGGCAGCCCTGGCTCTGGGTGCCGAAGGTGTGATGATGGCCAGCCGGTTCATCGCCACAAAGGAATGTGAAGTTCACGAAAACATCAAGCAGGAACTGATCCGGAGACAGGAATTCGAGACTGTGATTTACGGTAAATCCATCGGCCTGCAGGGCCGCGGCCTGAAATCGAAAGTACTGGAAGAGGTGCTGGCTATTGAATCGCGCCACGGTGGATTTGAAGAGCTCATCCCCCTCTTGTCCGGCCAGAAGGTAAAGGAAGCCTGGGAAAACGGCGATGTCGATTATGCGCCGCTCATGGTCGGCCAGTCCATCGGTCTGATCAACGATATCCCCACCTGCGCCGAACTGCTGGACAGAATGGCGGCCGAAGCCAAAGAGCGTTCTGCCAGAGCCGCAAAGCTTAATCACTGAAATGGTCGGCATCAAGTACCCCATTGTGCTCTCCGGCATGAGCTGGATCAGCACCCCGAAAATGGTCGCGGCGGTATCCAACGCCGGGGGATTGGGCATTCTGGCAACAGGACCGCTGAACGCCGAGCAGACCAGGGAATCCATCCGCGAAATCCGGAAGCTGACCGACAAGCCTTTCGGCGCCAACGCGTCGCTGATGTTCCCCGGAGCGGCGGAAAACGCGAAAGTTCTTTTACAGGAGAAGGTGCCTGTCATTAACTTTGCACTGGGCAAGGGCGACTGGATTGTCAAAGAAGCGCACAAATACGGCGGCAAGGTTTTTGCCACCGTTGTCAACGTGAAGCATGCCAAGCGTGCACAGGATTTCGGCACGGACGGCATGATAACTTCAAAAAGCTCACCATGCAGAAAGACGTCTATGACACGCTGTTTTCAAAACGCTTTGACGGTATTTTATGCCGGGTTATGAAAACGGATGCGGCCAAGCATGCCATCAAAAAAGGTCTGAGCTGGCCCGCTGCATTTTTTAACTCACAGGAAATCGCAAAGCAATTAGGCGTACCCTATTTCAAACTGTTTCTGGGCGTTCTGGCCTCAGGATATTCCAACGCCAAACAGCTGGCGTTCATGGCCAACGCCTTCAAGGCCATCAGAGTGGCCACCGAAAACGGCGATTCAGATACAGGCGTACTGCCGGTCGGCCAGGTACAGGGGTTGATTCACGACCAGCCGACGGTTGCGGAGCTTTTTGAAAGAATCATGAAGGAGGCAAAAGCCGCGCAGGCCAAAGTAAACGCAGCTCTCGAATAAAGCACGTCGAAGTAAGCTGCCGCGATATGAAATGAACATTATTATCACAGCAAGCTATGGAGGATTTACGCTCGTCGTGCGTGAGCGGGATTAATCCATTAATACCGGGTACTGTTGAAAAGAGTAATCATGCATTCACCGAAACCATAAAGGAGAAATTTGATATGTCTATCGCATCTGTATTGAAAGACATGGAGAAACTGATCGGGAAAGAAATTTTTGTTTCCGATTGGACTGAGGTGACCCAGGAGCAGATTAATCAATTTGCCGACAGCACAAAAGATCATCAGTGGATACATGTGGATGTGGAAAAAGCCGCCAAAGGACCATTCGGCAAAACCATTGCTCACGGATTTCTGACACTTTCGCACCTGCCGTTTTTCAGCTATCAGGTTCCCCTGAAAGTGGAAGGCGCCAAGATGGTGATCAACTATGGCCTGGATAAGGTGCGTTTCATCAATCCCGTGATTTCCGGCTCAAAAATCCGCGACCGGATTGTCCTTTCCGGACTGGAAGAAAAGCCGGGGAACAGGGTACTGCTGAAGCAAACTCACACGATCGAGATTGAGGGGCAGGATAAACCGGCGTGCATCGCCGAAGCGCTGGGAATGATCTTTTTTTGAATTCAAGCAAGGGGGCCGGCCGTTCAGCGGTTGGCCGGCTTCCGAAATGTCATGATATTGCGGACACGTTATTTCGCACTGAAAGTAATGATTTTCTTATCTGCATTCCGTGCAATCCTGCCTTCACCCTCCAGGTAACGCAAGTGAGCGATGGCTTCACCCGTTGCAAACCACTTCTGGGCGATCGGGAAATCTTCCCAGGTTTCACAGTCACAGGACATTCAGCACTTCATCGGCGCGTTCGCGGTGATGGATTTTTAATTCATCAATTCTACTTTTGAGATCCCCCAGGAAATTCCGGTGTCCGGGCAGTACGAGATTCACGGGCAAATTATAAATCTTATCCAGGCTGGCCATATAATCGGCCAGAGAATTCGTGGTATAGGCCCATGATTCAATATGCGGCGTGATGTCAAAAAGAATATGATCGCCGGAGAAGAGGATCCTTTTGTCTTTTTCGTACAGACAGATATGCCCCTGCGTGTGTCCCGGCGTTGCAATACATTTCAGACGGTAGGGACCGCATTCGATCACATCTCCGTCATCAAGAAGGGTAAAAACCGGTATCTCCTCCGGAGAGTATTTCAGACCGGGATGGCTGGCAAGCGCCTTTTGCAACTCGCCGGCAGGAAAGCCGTTGATTTCGGCAAAGTCGATCAGGGGCTGCCAGCTGACGTCTTTATCGAATACCTTCGCATCAATCCGGCTGAAATAAATTTTACTTGTTTCCGACGCCAGCCTCGCCACCAGCCCCGTGTGATCGGCATGCATGTGGGTCAGCATAAAATCAGTCTTATTCAGATCAATGTCCAGTTCGGCCAGGCCTTTTTGCATGGCTTCATAACAGACGCCTCGGTTGAAGCCGGTATCAATAATCAGATTGCGGTCTCCGCCTTTGATGACGTAGGAATTCAGGTCTTTGAGCGGACTGTTCGGAAGAGGCACAACAATCCGGTAAAGCCTTTTCATGATTTCATCGGCCATGGGCTAAACTCCTTCAGCGCTTCAATGACAGGATACCGTTTGAGTGGATCGTGTTGTGCCGCTATTCATTGATCCCCTTTATCCTCCTCCGGCTCATCCTGGCCCGGTTCCGGAGCAAAGGTGTCGTCGCCCAGTTCCACCGGATAAAATTCATCCGGAAGGGCCCTGACAATCTTAAGCGGTTTGGCGGGGAATTGAGGTGTCATCGACCGGGGAACCGGCTGCATGACGGTCGCAGCCTCAGGCTCCGGAACCAACTCGTCCGCCGGTGTATTTTCCGGTGTATTTTCCGGTACAGTTTCCGCCAATGCTTCAGCGGATCTCTTTTTCCTGTGACGTGGACGTCGGCGGCCTTTCTTTTTGGCAGGCTCTTCAGAGCTGGTGATTCCCGCATCAGCCGCTTCCGCCGGGACTGCCTGATCCTTGTCCGGCTCGGTGCTTTCGGCTACTTGCAGCAGAGGGATATCCTGCATCACATTTGATTCCAGCGTCTGATCTTTAATGGACTGCTCAATTTCAAGTTTATCCCATGCCATGTCCGACCTGCCTTCAATGTGGAGGCATACACCGAACGTGGTTTCCAGTTTTATCAGCTCACTTCGTTTATTATTCAGAATATACAAGGCAATTTCATGCGGCAGGCTGATCTTCAGCTCCGAGTAAATGCCTTTGACCGCTTCCGATTCTATCTTGCGAAAGGCTCCCAGAGAGGCATATTCCAGGGAAGGTCTGAGTCCGCTACCCTTGCAATACGGGCATGTAATATAGCTGATTTCCTGAATCGTAGATTGCTTCTTCTGCCGGGACAGCTCCAGAAGTCCGAACTTTGAAATGCGGGAAAGCTGAATTCTCGCCCGATCCATGCTCAGAGCTTTCTTGAATGCTTTTTCCACTTCCGCGATATGCTTTTTATCGATCATATCGATAAAATCGATCACAATTAAACCGCCGAGGTCGCGCAGGCGGAGCTGACGGGCAATCTCTTCGCATGCATCAACATTGGTTTTGAAAGCGGTTTCTTCGATATTTCTTTTATTGGATCCGCGGCCGGAATTGACATCAATGGTGATCATCGCTTCGGTGGGATTGATAATGATGTAGCCGCCGGATTTCAGCTCAACGCGCTCCTGATAAATCACGCGGATTTGTTCCTCCAGCTCGTAGCGTTCAAAAATCGGGATTTTATCCTTATAGATTTTCAGAATGCGCAAATGGCGTGGGGCAACCGCTTTTAAATAAGCACGCATTTTACGGAAGGTTTCAACCTCATCGACGAGGATTTCGTCGATTTCCAGCGTCAGGTAATCGCGAAGCGAACGCACGCCGAAATCCGTTTCCTGGTAAAGTAAATAGGGCGCCGAGACACTCCCGGCTTTCTTGAAGATTTCCTTCCACAGGCGCATCAGAAACTGGTAGTCGCGCTGGATTTCAGGCTTGGTGCGGTTGATGCCGGCCGTACGGACAATGAAGCCCATGTCTTCCGGAACTTTGATCTGTTCCATCAGCGTTTTAATTTTTTGCCGGTCTTCTTCGCTTTCAATTTTACGTGATATGCCACCGCAGAGTTTGTTCGGCAGGAGGACAAGATACCTTCCGGGCAGGGAAATGTAGGACGTAAGCAGAGCGCCTTTATTGCCGATGATCTCCCTGACGACCTGAACGATAATTTCCTGTCCAGCTTTGAGAACCGGTCTGCCGCCCGCCTGACCGTTCTCCGGCTCCGTCCTTAACGCCGCCGTAATCGACAAAAGCCGCCTGCAACCCCCGCTCAACCTTCAGCACTTTCCCTTTGTAAATATTTCCGGTGATCGGCTCCCGCACAGTCATTTGAATATTGAATTCAATGAGCTTGCCTTTTTCGTCAACCGTCGCCATGCGCATCTGTTCCTTGTGCACGGCATTAACGAGCATAATATGTTTCATAATAGTCCTTTTCGGCTGCTTCCTGTTCTGCGCGCTCATGGCAGGGACCTGATGCCCTGCCGGCACGCAAATTTGAAGGGTGCAACCTTGTATATTTATTGAAAGGCGCTTACGTCGCCTTTGCCAATTCTAAGCAGTTCGATTGTGTCATCAACCAGGCTGATGACACTGGACGGTTCTGGAACAATTGTCCCGCCGTCTATAACTAAATCGACGATCCGTCCGAAATATTCGTCAATGAGCGATGGATTGCCAAGATCTTCTCCGTCCTTCGTCTGCACACTGGTGCTGATAATCGGCTGTCCCAATTCACGGATTAACGACAGACAAATCTGATTGTCCGGCACACGGATTCCGGTGGTCGGCCTTTTCGGCAAAATGATTTTCGGAACAAGACGCGACGCCTCAAGAATAAATGTATAAGGTCCCGGTAGAAACCTCTTCATGGTT